>JBFYLW010000021.1:0-11138 GCA_041305185.1 Nanobdellota archaeon | reverse complement strand
ATTTCCAGCGCATTGTTGAGGCTGTTGAGAAGAAGAAGCCTTTTGTTATGATGACTGGCCTGATGCCTTCTGGCAAGTTTCATTTTGGTCATAAGATGGTTGCTGACCAGATGATTTTTTATCAGAATCTTGGTGCGAAATTGTATATTACTGTGGCTGATATTGAAGCTTATAACACTCGCATTTCTAATACTGCTGAGCTGAAAAAAACTGCTGTTGAAGAGTATTTGTTGAATTATCTCGCTCTTGGTTTGAGTCATAAGAATCTTGATTTTTATTTCCAGTCAAAGCGTTCTCAGGATGGGAAGAAGGCTTGTGCGTATTATAGTTTGGCTAAAATGCTTGCGCGTAATGCTACTTTTAATGAGTTTCGTGCTGTTTATGGCGAGATTACTCCTGCGAAGATGGCTTCTTCCTTGCTGCAGGCTGCTGATATGCTTCATCCTCAATTGCCTGAGTTTGAAGGCGGTATGATTCCTACTGTTGTTCCTGTTGGTGTTGACCAGGATCCTCATTTGCGTTTGGCTCGTGATATTTCCCAGCGTACTGAGGCTTTCAAATTTTTGCAGTTGAGTTCTACTTATCATTTGTTCCAGCCTGGTTTGAAGGGTGGTAAGATGTCTTCTTCTGATCCTATGTCTTTTATTGCTTTGACTGATACTCCTGACGAGGCTGAGAGGAAAATCAAGAAGTATGCTTTCTCTGGCGGCCAGCCGACTGTTGAGGAGCATCGCAAGAAGGGAGGCAATCCTGATGTTGATACCTCTTTCCAGATGTTGAGGTATGGTTTGGAGCCTGATGACAAGAAATTAAAGCAGATTTATGATGATTACAAGTCAGGAAAAATGTTGACTTCTGAGCTTAAGCAGATTGCTATTGATAAGGTTAAGGCTTTCTTGGAACATCATCTGAAAGAGCGCGAGAAGGCAAGGTCTAAGCTTGACCAGTTCTTGTGGAAGGATTAGTTTTCTGAGAATTTGTATATGTTATCATGATGGTCAAGATAATAAAACAATATTTTGTCTTCCTGTTCATTGTATTTGAATATTAATACAAAGGGTCCGTTGACGTGCACTCTTTTGAAGTTCTGCAAAGGATTTCGTAGGTTTTTGTAATGGTTGATATCTTCGCATTTGATGAGTTCCTGAATTTTGCTCATCAGCGCCTCGTGGGTACGTCTGTCTTTCTTATACAATTTATTCATTATTTTCAGGAGATTTTCTTCAAACGCAAAATTATGCATGCTCTACGTGCCTTCGTAATTCATCGATGTTCTTGAAGCTCTTGAATTTGCCCTCTTTTTCTTTTTTCAAGATCTTCTCGACGAATTCTGGTCTTAGTTCTGGTTCAATGTGCTCGTTTTTGTAGACTGTTACAACTAACGTTATGGCTTCTGCCTTGTTTTTGAGATTATGCTGTGCTTTTATGATGTTTAATGTCTGGTTTATTTCCTGTGGCAGGTCAAGCAATGCTTTCATATTTTCACCTTTGTTAATAGTTATTAACAGTTGTTAATAGTTATTAATATATGTTAATATTTAAAGGTTTTGGTTTTTGAAAACTAATTTATACTCTTCTTTTTCCGTCTATATTATGCGCATCGCTAATGAAGTGAAATCTGCTGATGGGACGAGAAAGTTCTTGATTGAATTAGATGACGGCAAGCAAGTGGAATCTGTTCTTATTGTTCACAAGCGTACTTTGTGTGCTTGTGTTTCCACTCAAGTTGGTTGTGCGATGAATTGTGCTTTCTGCGCGACTGGCAAAATGGGTTTTTCAAGAAATCTTTCTGCAGAGGAGATTCTTGGTCAGATTGATTTGATGCAGTCTGTTTCTGAGCAGAAAATAACGAATGTTGTCTTTATGGGTATGGGTGAGCCGTTGTTGAATTATGATGCTGTTGTTTTTGCTGTGAATAAATTACGTGAGCGGGCTTTGAAGTGGACGAGGATTACTGTTTCTACTGTTGGCATTCCTGATAAAATAAGACAGCTTGGCAAAGATACTCAGTGCCAGCTTGCTATTAGTTTGCACGCTCCGAATGATGAAATTCGTAACAAGCTTGTTCCTGTTAATCAGCGTTTTCCGATAAAAGAAATTCTTGCTGCGTGCAGTGATTTTCCGTTTTGCAAGCGTGGTCCTTTGATGATAGAGTACATTTTGATAGCAGACATCAACGATAAATTGGAGCACGCTAAAGAATTGGCTGAACTTCTCAAACCTTTCAAGCACATAGTTATCAATCTTATCCTGTGCAATCCTGTTGTGTTTTCTCCGCCTTCTGTTGAGACTGCTAAAGCGTTCAAACAGGCATTGATTGATGCGGGTTATAAGACTATAATCAGAACGAGAAAGGGCGTTGATATTGACGCTGCTTGCGGCATGTTAATTGCGAAAAGCATATAAACTAGTTCTTTGGAAATTTTCCATGGTGAGTGAAAATGTTGCAGGGACTTGATGAGCGGACGTATACTTTTTTAACGCCTAATGGTAGTGTTTTGCCTAAAAGGCAGGACTCAATGATTGCTGTCAAAGCATTTGTTGATGCTTTGTCTGAGATTGCTTCTTTGGATTTTGTTTGTGAGGAAGAGAGTAACATCAGTGGTTTGACTGCCACGGTCATTCATCCTGCTAATACGGCGCCTGTTGCTGTGTTGAGTGTTAATTATGGTGCTAGGGGTTTTTATTACGCTAAAATTGTTTTGAAGAACGGGGATATTAAGAGGGATTTGGTTATAGAGGATTCTGATCAGGCCGTGAAAAAGCTTGTAAAGCATTTGACAAATCCTGCTTCTTTAAAGCCTAAAAGGAAGACTGGCTCTAGGCCTATTGTTATAGATATTGATATTGAGGATGCTGTGGAAAGCAGCCGTTATGGTCGTCCTGAGGATTTTTACAATTAAATTTATAAACAGTTTACTCCAACTTTCTTTATATGCCGGGATAGTGTAGTGGCCTAGCACGCGAGCCTGTCGCGCTTGCAACCCGGGTTCGAATCCCGGTCTCGGCGTATCTGTTCTAAAATATACATATATCAAAGAATATTCAGATTAGTTTTGTAATAAAATATTATTTAGTTTTTACAGAAAGTTTTTTATTATTATGTTATGTTGTTTTAATTATGAAAGATTTTGAAATAGAATACGTATTGGCTGAATTAAAGAAAAAAGGTATAAATGGAATTTCAAAGGATTTTATTAAATTTGGTTCTGGTCACGGTAATGATGTATTTCTTTTGAAATGTAATGATGTGCCTAAATATGTTTTGCGTATTGGTAAAAAGGATGATTTTCCAAAATATCAAACTATAGGACGTCTAATGGTTTGGCTTAGAAGAAATAAAATTCCAGTGCCGGGATTAATTGCTTCAGATATTTTCAATTTTCCTGATGGTTCGGTTCCTTATGTATTACTTGAGTATGTTCCTGGAAAAAATTATGATGTGAATTTGGATTCAGAAGTTCATGCATCTGTGGCTAAAGTGATAAGAGCAATGCACTCATTAAGTGTTGTAGAATATAAAAAACTAATGGGAACTTCAAAAATATACGTGGGTCAGGAAACGTGGATTAATTATTTGCAGGGTTTATGGAAATGGGGTGTTAAATCACTTATTGAAAATAAGGTGATTTCTGATGTTGATGTAAAGTCACAAATTGATGGAAATAGATGCAATGTATTTTTCAATAAATTATTTGAAAAATATGGAGCTATTTTCAGAGATGCTCCTGTTGGTTTGCTCCATGGCGATCTACACGGTGAAAATTTTGTAATTAAGAATGATGAATTGAAAGCGGTTCTTGATATCGATAACGCAAAGCCGGGCGATCCAGCGTTTGATTTTGTTGATTTTAATCAAATTTATAATCCATTATTGGAGCCATATTTGGAACTTGTGCAAAAGGAATTGCCTGATTTTGATGCTGTTGCTTTCAGATTTAGGATAAAAATTTACTTTCCTATAAAGCAAATAGGCATTGCGGGCTGGCTCGCAAATCAGGGAAAGCTTACTGAAGCCAAACAACGTCTTGATGAGAGTTTGGATGTATTAAAGGAATTAGTTAAGTAAAGAAGTTGATTTATTTTTTCTAATCTTTGTAATTACAAAGGGAAATAGGAAAAATTTTATATTTTACTTGCTTTCCACAACGGCGTGCGTCCGGTCTCGGCGTATCAATATTCGGGTGGTGTATGCTTAAGTCAAATGAGCTTCTTGAGGATATTTGTGATAGGCTCGCTGGTTTGACTCCGAATTGGTCTGGCACGATTAGGAAATTGAAGGAGCAGCGTCCTGATATGTGTTCTAAAAAAATTTATATGCCTGAAATTAGGAGTCATATTTCTGAGGTTTACTTGCAAGTTTCTCTTAATAAGATTTGTAGAGATTGGAAACGGGTTGATTTGCATCCTGTTGTTGATGGTGATTCTTCCGCAAATTATGGTTTTCGTGTGAGTAATGGACGTTTGGTTGTTTTCAAAAAAGGTGGGGATCCTTATACTGATTATGATGCTCTTATTAGGGTTGATGGTTTGCCTGTGATTTTTGAGGTTAAGCTGTCCAGGCTTGTTGGTTCAAAAAAGGGTACGGATGCTGCGTTGCAGCCTGATAGGATTTCTTATGTTTCTGCTCCTGTTCGTGAATTTTTTGGGACTGAAGATTTTGGTTATGTTGCAATTATTACGCGGGAAAACTTGAAAGACAGTCCACTTCAGCAGGAATTCAAAAAAAATGGGGGTATTTTGGTGCCTTTTTTTTGGTCTTATGAAACTTTTAGGGCTAAGGTGAAGTTGTATTCGAAGAAGTATAAGCTTTATGATTGATTTGAAAATCATTGAAAAAACAGCAAGCTTTATAAACCCCCTCCTTTCTTTTCGAGGTACACGGTAGTGCGCACAATGGGGTACCTCAAAAATTTCTCACAATGTATACATACCTATTCATATTGTTCAAGAGTGAAGATCAATGGGCCGTTAGCTCAACCTGGTTAGAGCATCTGGCTTTTAGCGCTGGATGAAACCAGAGGGTTGCGGGTTCAAAAGTCATAAAAAATGACTGAACGTCCCGTACGGCCCGTTTATACTGAAACCATGGGAAAATTCGACGTAACAAAACACGAACTTGTACCGAAGCACTCCAAGCTTACTGAGAAGGAGCGCAAGGAGTTGTTTGAAAAGTATGCGATTGACTTGCCGAATTTACCTAGGATTTACACGAGTGATCCGGTTATTCTTGGTTTGGGTGTTAAAGAGGGTGATATTGTTAAGATTGTGCGCAAGAGTCCTACTGCTGGTGAGACAGTATTCTATAGACGGGTGGTTTCATGAGTGTTGCCAAAATTTTGATTCAGAAATTTTTTGAGGAAAACAGTTTTGTTAAATCAAATATTGAGAGTTTTAATCATTTTGTTGATAAGGAGTTGAATAATGTTCTTGAGGAGAATAAGGAGATTGAGCCTACTATTATTCCTCCGAATGTTGAAAGTTTTAAAATCCGTTTGGACAAGATTTGGGTTACAAAGCCGGAAATCACAGAGGCTGATGGCAGCAAGCGTAATATTTTTCCTGCTGAAGCGCGTTTAAGAAAGCTTACTTATGCTGCTCCGATTTTTATTGAGGTTTCTGCTCATGTGAATGATGTTCAAAGAGAGAGTTTCACTACTCAGGTTGGCAGTCTTCCTATAATGCTTCACAGCAATTATTGTCATTTGAATAAGTTGTCTCGTCAGGAATTGATGGAGAAAGGTGAGGATCCTGAAGAGCCTGGCGGTTATTTCATCATTAACGGCACCGAGCGTGTTCTTGTCAATATTGAGGACCTCGGCGCAAACCATACTCTTGTCGAGAAGGAATCAGGCGGTGTTACTGAGTTTACTGGTAAGCTTTTCAGCGAGCAGGGTTCTTACAAGATTCCCCACACTATTGAAAAAATGAAGGATGGAATTTATTATTTGAGTTTTACGAGGGTTAAGCGTGTTCCTTTGGTTCTTGTCCTGAAGGCTTTGGGCTTGATTAAGGATGAGGAAATAATGCAGTACATCAGCAGGGACAAGCAGTATGATGAGATTCTTATCAATCTTTTCGAGTTTGTTAATGTTAAGACGTCTGATGATGCAATGGATGCTATTGCAAAGCTTATTGGAATTACTCAGACGAGAGAAATCAGGTTGGAAAGGATGATTGAGCTTATTGACAAATATTTGCTTCCTCACATTGGTACAAAAAAGGATGACCGTTTGTGGAAATCTTTTAATTTGTGCAAGATGTTGAAGAAATATATTCTTGTTGAGCGTCGCGAGCTTCCGAAGGATGATAAGGATCATTATATGAACAAGCGTATTAAGATGTCTGGTGATTTGCTGGCTGACTTGTTCCGTATGAACTTGAAGGTTCTTATTGGTGACTTGTTGTATAACTTCCAGAGGATTGTGAAGCGTGGCAAGTTCCCTTCCATTAAGGTCATTATTCGTGATAAGCTTCTTACAAGCCGTATTTACAGTGCTATGGCGACTGGTAACTGGGTTGCTGGAAGGAAGGGTGTTTCTCAAAGAATCCAAAGGTTGAACTTTTTGAATACTTTGTCGCACTTGCAGAGGGTTGTTTCTCCTTTGAGTTCTTCTCAGGAGAACTTTGAGGCAAGGGAACTGCACGCTACTCATCTTGGAAGGTTGTGTCCTGCTGAGACTCCTGAAGGTACTAATATTGGTTTGAGAAAGAATTTCAGCATGCTTTCTGCAGTTAGCAATGATCTTTCTGAGGCAGAGGTATTGAAGCAGTTGAAGGCTGCTGGTTTGAAGGCGGTGATACCATGAGCGAGGTTTACCTTAATGGGAAGTTCGTGGGCGATGTGGATAGTGCTGTTGAGTTTGTTCAGCGTTTGAAGCAGGATCGTCGTTCAGGTGCTTTGTCTACTAATGTTAATGTTTATCATAATGTATTGATGGATAGTGTTTTTGTTGAAGCTTCGCGTGGCAGGTGCAGGCGTCCTTTGATTGTTGTAAATGGTGGAATGCCTGCTTTGACTGACCGTCATCTTAAACAGCTTCAGAAAGCAGAGATTACCTGGAGTGATTTGGTTGATCAGGGTATTATTGAGTTTTTGGATGCTGGTGAAGAGGAAAACTCTTTAATCGCATTTTCTGATCAGGAGCTTACTCCGGATCATACTCATTTGGAAATTTCTCCTCTTGCGATGCTTGGTATTGTTACTGGCTTGATTCCTTTTGGTGATTTCATCCAGTCTGCCCGTTTGATTATCGGTAGCAGGAACCTTAAGCAGTCTATTGGTTTGTATGCTGCGAATTATCCTGTTCGTATGGATATGGATGTTAACTTGCTTCATTATCCTCAGATGCCTCTTGTTCAAACTATGATGCATGAGTTGGCTGAGTATTCTGCTCATCCTTCTGGTCAGAACATTGTTGTGGCTATTATGTGTTACAAGGGTTATAATATGGAGGATGCTGTCATCATCAATAAGGGTTCTATTGATCGTGGATTTGGCAGGAGCACTTATTTCAGGCCTGCGGTTACTGAAGAGCTTAGGTATTCTGGTGGTTTGATGGATACTGTTTGCATTCCTGACAAGGAAGTTAAGGGTTACAAGTCTGAGCGTGATTATCGTTTTCTTGAGGGTGATGGTATTGTTTATCCTGAAGCTACTGTTAAGGAAGAAGATGTCATTATTGGAAAGACTTCTCCTCCGAGATTTTTGTCTAACCTTGAAGAGTACAGTCTGGCTTCGAACATTAGGCGTGAGAGTTCTTCTTCGTTGAAGCACGGGGAGGAAGGTGTTGTTGATTTTGTATGCTTGACTGAGAATGAAGAGGGCAACAAGCTTGTTCAGGTTCGTATTCGTGATCAGCGTATTCCTGAGATTGGGGATAAGTTTGTTTCCCGTCACGGTCAGAAGGGAGTTGTTGGTTTGATTGTTCCTGAAGCAGATATGCCGTTTACTTCCTCTGGTGTGATTCCTGATTTGTTGTTCTCGCCTCACGGTATTCCTTCTCGTATGACTATTTCGCATTTGATTGAGCTGATTGGTTGTAAGTCTGCAGCTCTTGGTGGAAGGATAATTGATGGTACTACTTTCAGTGGTGAGACTGAGGCTGATTTGAGAAAGCAGTTGGTCGGGCTTGGTTTTAATGAGACTGGTACTGAGACTTTGTATAATGGTGTTACTGGTGAAGTGTTTGAAGCCAAGATTTTTGTGGGCAATATGTATTATTTAAAGTTGAAGCACATGGTTGCGAACAAGATTCACTCTCGTGCTCGAGGTCCTATTCAGTTGTTGACAAGACAGCCTACAGAGGGTCGTGCCAAGGAAGGAGGTTTGCGTTTGGGAGAGATGGAGAAGGATACTTTTGTCGCTCATGGCGCGAGCTTGTTGTTGAAGGAGCGTTTTGATTCTGACAAGACTGTTGTGCCTGTTTGTGAGGGTTGCGGCATTATTGCGATTTATGATTCTTACAAGGACAAGCGTTATTGTCCTATTTGTGGTGAGAATGTTGAGATTGGTGATATTGAGATCAGCTATGCTTTCAAGCTTATACTTGATGAGTTCAAGAGTTTGGGTATTTATCCTAAGCTTGTGTTGAGGAGTAAGTACTAAAATGCCTAGAAAAAAGAAACTTGAAGTTGAAACGCCTGCCGTAGTTGAGGAGAGTGTGGAGAAGGTAGTGGAGAAGGTTGTGGAGAAGGTTGAGGGGAAAGTGGAGAAGGTTGAAGAAAAGGTTGAGCCGACTGAGATTGAGAAGCAGCAGTATTCTCGTGAGAGGATGGAGTCTGTTTCGCATTTCATTTACAAGCAGGTTTCAAGTGTTGTGTTTGGTGTTCTTTCTCCTAAGATGGTTAAGAAGATGGCTTCTGCTAAGATTGTCACTCCTGAACTTTATGATAAGGAGGGCTATCCTGTTGATGGTGGATTGATGGATGTTCGTTTGGGAGTTATTGATCCTGGTTTGCGTTGCAAGACTTGTGGTTCAAAATTGAAGGAGTGTATTGGTCATTTTGGTTACATTGAACTTGCTCGTCCTGTTATTCATGTCAAGTTTGCCCGTATTATTCAGTTGTTGTTGAAGACTTCCTGCAGGGAGTGCGGTAGGTTGATGATTTCTTCTGAGAAGTGGGCCAAGGCTAAAGCGCATCTTGATAGGATTGAGATTGAGGAAGGTCCTGAGTCTCGTAGGCTTGCCGTCAAGGCTTTGATTGAGGGTTCAAAGAGTGGGGGCAAGTGTCCTCATTGCAAGGCTAAGCAGTACAAGATTGCTATTGAGAAGCCTACTACTTATCTTGAGGCTGAGAAGCGAATTTCTCCTATTGAGATTCGTGCACGTTTTGAGAAGATTCCTGATGAGGATATTGAATTGTTTGGCTTGAATCCTAAGACTGCAAGACCTGAGTGGATGATTTTGACTGTTTTGCCGATTCCTCCTGTTACTGTTCGTCCTTCTATTACTTTGGAGAGTGGTGAACGTTCTGAGGATGATCTCACGCACAAGTTGGGTGATATTGTCAGAATCAACCAAAGATTGTTTGAGAACATTAATGCTGGTGCTCCTGAGATTATCATTGAGGACTTGTGGGATTTGTTGCAGTATCACGTTACTACTTTTTTTGATAATGCGATTGCTCAGCTTCCGCCTGCAAGGCACAGGTCTGGTCAGCCTTTGAAGACTATTACTGAGCGTATTAAATCAAAGGAGGGTCGTATCCGTCACAACCTGGCGGGTAAGCGTACTAACTTTTGTGCTAGAACTGTTATTTCTCCTGACCCCATGCTTGGTCTGGGCGAGGTTGGAGTTCCAAAGCTTGTTGCTCTTAAATTAACTGTTCCTGAGACTGTTAATGAGTGGAATATGGTTTATTTGAAGAAGTTTATCAGCAATGGTCCTGCCACATATCCTGGTGCTAATTATATTGTTCGTCCTGATGGTAAAAGGAAGAAGATTACTGATGAGACTAAGGAGGCTTCTATTGAGGAGCTTCAGCCTGGTTACATTGTTGAGCGTCATTTGATGGATGGTGATATTGCCATTTTTAATCGTCAGCCTTCATTGCACAGGATGTCGATGATGTGTCACCATGTGAGGGTTTTGCCTGGAAGGACTTTGAGGTTGAATCCTGCGGTTTGTAATCCGTATAATGCGGACTTTGACGGTGACGAGATGAACTTGCATATTCCTCAGACTGAGGAGTCTCGTGCAGAGGCTGAGATTTTGATGCAGGTTCAGACTCAGTTGATTTCTCCCAGGTATGGTTTGTCTGTTATTGGTTGCATTCAGGATGCTATTAGCGGCAATTACTTGTTGACTAAGCTTGGTGAGATGTCTCGTGAGCATGCTCTTCAATTGCTTGCTAGTGTTGGTCTGATTGATTTCGGCCGGCTTCCTTCAAGGAAGATGAATACTGGTCGTGAAATATTCAGCGCTTTGCTGCCTGATGATTTCAATTATGAGGGTGCTTCGCGTTCTGGTGAAAAGGTTGTTATCAAGAATGGCACGTTGATGGAAGGAATTATTGATACTCAGTCGATTGGTGGTGAGGGTGAAGGTCTTTTGTTAAGGAGCTTGCATCAGAAGTATGGTCCTTCAAGGACTATAAGGATTTTGCATCAGATTTTCCGTTTGGGTATTGAGTATCTTGTGCAGCATGGTTTTAGTACGGGTATTGCTGATGAGGACTTGCCTCAGGAAGCTCGTGACCAGATTGACCAGTTGTTGCACCAGGCAGAAGAGGATGTTGCCTTGATGATTCAGAGTTACAAGGAGGGCAAACTGGAAATTTTCCCTGGCAGGACTATGCGAGAAACTCTTGAATTGAAGATTTTGGAGCGTTTGAACAAGGCTCGTAATGCGACTGGACAGATTATCAAGGGTTTCGTTCATGATAAGAATCATGCTGCGGTTATGATTATGTCTGGCGCGCGAGGAAGCACTACCTCTCTTATTCAGATGTCTGCTTGTGTTGGTCAGCAGGCTATGCGTGGAAAGCGTATTGAGAAGGGTTATCGTGACAGGACTTTGAGCTGTTTCAAGGCTGGTGATTTGTCGCCTGAGGCTCATGGGTTTATCATTCATGGTTTCAAGCATGGAATTAATCCTAAGGAGTTTTTCTTCCATTCGATTACTGGAAGGGATGCT
>JBFYLW010000020.1:0-6037 GCA_041305185.1 Nanobdellota archaeon | reverse complement strand
TTGCAGGTGTTGCTGTAACTGAAGATGGCGATATTGCTGTCGCAGCAACAGATACGTTATTACAAGAAACCAGCGTATACCTGTTTGATTCAACCGGAGTTTTACTGAATTCTGGAAAGATGCCCGACTTCAGCGCATACACTATAGATGTATTTACAGTGCAATCAGGCGGAACGGTTACGATGATTGCCGGAAAAAATATAGCAAATAAGCCCACAATAGTGCAAATAGACCTGGAAACGTTTGACGCAGCAGCAACTGCGCAAAATATCGATGCTGATATAAGAGAGACTTATATTGACCCCGACGGAAATGGTATGGTATATTCATTAAGAGGCAGCTTCGGAATCCAAATCTACGGCATAACAGCAAACCCGGACGTACCAGAATTCAGCATAACAACACTGCTCTTAGCAACACTCCTTGCAGGAGGACTAGTGCTGTTCGTGGTAAGACGAAGAAAATAAATTTTTTTTAATTCTTATTATTTTCACTTCTAAGATAAGTTTATAAACGCAAAAAAAAACAATAAAAAAAACGAGGTGACTAGATGAAAACAATCATTACAATTCTAATAATACTAATGATAGCGCAAACGGCGTTTGCACAACAATGCACAATCCCTGCAGCCATTGATGTAACTTTTAATAATGATGCTACAGGACAATTTTCGGATACTCATAATCCAGGAGAAGAAGGCAACTATGAACGACCTGAAGTTTTCCCTGAAAGTGTCAGTGTCACAGTAAACTCGCAAACAATAGACTGGGATGAAAACTGTGACCCAGAAAAAATTGAGACTCCATATTTAGGATTTGATTGGTATACTGACGCAGGATTCACAACAGACGACGCGTACAAAGGCAAAGCAGAAGTCACTCAACCAATAGACGACAAACCAGTAATGTATTATGTGTATAGTGACGATACGGGTGGCATTTTCAAAGTAATTGCAGTAAGTACAGACGGAACGATAACTGGAAAAGAATACACCCACGACACTAACGATTTAAGCGCAACATCAATCACCACTAATGCAGACGGGTCTGCCGCATATATCGCTGGAAAATACATGATTGGAGGAAATAGCGATGCGTTAGTCATGAAAATAAATTCAGACTTAAGCGTGGCCTGGGCATACAGGTATGATTTAGGGGACTATTCTGTTTTCAATGATATAAAATATGATGCTGCCAGCAGTTCTCTAGCCGCTTTAGGCAGATCTGAACAGGTGGAATTAGCGAAATGGCACACTCTTGTAACTTTAAATCTAAATGGAAACCTAATACTAGATTTCCTGCAAATAACCAGCGACCAGGAAGAGGCAACATATAACTCGCAACAATTAGAATTAAAACCTGTCCTCAATGACGACACAATAGCATATGTTGTTGTCGAAGATGAAGATTTTGAAGGTTTTAACGATGTATTATACGGGAGTTTTTCAATTGACAAGGACACATCAATCTTCAGCGCTGCATATACGCCAAGATTCCTTGGAAACAGTAATGCGGCGTTTGAGGGCTATTCTTTAACAGATGCACAACTATCAAATGACGGTGACTTGGAAATGACTTTATCTTATACTGAAAACGGAGATCCTGATATTTATTATTGTGCTGCAGCAAGAACCAACGGAGCCACAGGTGCTGTAGAAATAATCAGAGGAATAGCAGTAGAATACTCAGGCTGCAGTTTTCTCTCTATAGCCAACGGAAACACATATTTCGCTTCAGATCCAAGCCTGATAGTAAGTTTCAATGCAGACAACACCTTAACACTAAAAAACCTACAAAAAGTTGCAGAAGAACTTTACCCAGTGCAAATGACGTATGGAAACGACAAATACTATCTATCATATATGAGTGAAAACTGGGTTCCAGGCATTGTCGAAATCAACAGTGACTTAGCAACAGTTGAAGGTGCAATAGCACTGCCAATGCAGGATGATATTGCAACATACCCCTACTCAACATTTTATCACCCTGAAGTATCAATGCTGTTATTAGCAAGAAACCAGGGAGGAGGATTCCAAAACTTCGGCATCACTTCACCAATCGACGGACCAGTCCCAGAATTCAGTTTAACAACACTGCTCTTAGCAACACTATTAGCAGGAGGACTAGTATTGTTCGTGGTAAGACGAAGAAAATAATTTTTTTTTCCTTATTTCTTTCTGAAACCGAATCTCTTGTCGTATTCTTCGTGATTAAAAATATCCAATACAAAAGCAACAATTTCGATTTTCCCGCTTTCAAGCGTGTAAATCATCCTCCAGAATAAAGGCAAATCAACTATGGAGGACTTTGAATAACCCATATGTTAGTCAAAGTCCTCTTAGAGAAGTTTGACTCTATTGATGGTTTTTCAAACTTCTCTATGAACAAATTTTCAGCATTGTGTTTTATACGATAATAGGACGGAATCTGGTCTTTCTTCGCATTTTCTCCATAAAAAGGGTTGTTTGCAACAAGATCAAAAGCTCTCTGAATCCCGTTCCACAATTTAATCTCGTCTGAATTCGTCCTTCCATCGGTTCTCTGTTTTCCAATAAGCGCGTTAAGCGCGCTGTACGCCTCTTTTGCATCTCCTACAAGCTCAACAGAAACCTGCTTGCCAAATTTCATCTAACCATCAAACCCCTTTGTCTTTTCAGCTTGCTCTTAGGGTTAAAAGTCCACAGCACTTTGTCGTCATGAAATACAATCTTCCCGCTGTAAAACAGGTAATCAAGAATTTTGATTAAAGTCTGGTGCATGACTTGTTTAGGCAGCCTTCTTTTAAGCTCTGCCACAGTGATGACTTCGCCGATATTCATGAGGGTTTCCTCGACCATAAGAACTGTATCCAAATTAGGAGACCTCTGTCCTGCATAACTCCTTTTTGTTAGTAGTGATTGCATATCGGCTGATATAATATCAACTGATATATAAACATTTCGAAATAGTTACGCTGCCGCCCAACGACACACTTTTTGGTCTTTTTTACCGGACATTGTTTATTGTATTTTTCTATTCTAGCAGCCACTTCCATAGTGGAATAAATTTTATTCCGTGCTCTTTTTTTTCTGTGTCTCTTGTCAGCAGGATTAGTTCTTTTGTTTTATTGAATTCTTTTTTGAATTCCAGAAGGCTTTTTGATTCTCTTTCGTCAATCTCGTCAGCATATGAGACGTTGATTGCGGTCAGGGTGTTGTCTTTGTTTTTGATTACGAAATCGACCTCTCCCTTGTTTTTCCAGTAATACGCTTCTTTTTCTCTCCTTCTTAATTCTATGAATGCCAGGTTTTCTGCCAGCTTACCCTCGTCTTTTGAGAACTTGAAGCCGGCAATATTCCTTATGCCGCAGTCCAGTGCATAACTTTTTTTGGGCCTCTGTATGCTTTCTTTTATGGAGTATGAGAAATAATTTATTGTTTCAACCAAAAATGCCTCCTCCAGATAGGATATGTAATCTTTTATGCTGTCAATTGAAAGCCCGGTAAAATTTCTTATCTTCCTGATTGTGAATTGGCTTGAAATATTTGTAAGAAGGTAAACTGCAAGATCGCTTATTTTTTTGGCAGTAACATTATACCTGCTGACTATATCCTTGTAGAGAATATCATCAAAATACTCTTTCAGCAGGAGACGCTTAATCTCTTTTTCCTTAAAAAAAACCTCGGGAAAACCTCCAGTTTCAAAAAATTCTCTCAATGCATGAAGAATTTTATTCCGGACAAGAGTATTAATGGAAGAATAGTCTATTTTTAAAAAATAAAGATATTCTTTAAATGAAAGCGGAAATATCTTAAACGTCAAGTTTCTGCCAGTTAACAAAGTTGAATATTCCTGCCTCAGCAGGCCTGCTGAAGAGCCGGAAATCACGAATTTGACACTGTCCTGCAGGTCATATCTCTTTTTAAGAAACCTTTCCCAGCCGGAAATGTTCTGGATTTCATCCAGAAAGACAAATGCCTTCTTATCCGGGTTCTTGTACTGTCTATATTCCGAGTAAATTGCTTCCAAACTTTCTTTTTTTAACATCTCGTCATCAAGATTAAGATACAGTATCTGCGCCGGCAAGACATCCTTCAGCAAGAAGTCAATCATCTGATACATGATGGTGGTCTTGCCGCAACGCCTCACCCCTGTAAGAATAATAATCTCTTTTTCCTTAACAGACCTAAAAATAAGCGGGTCAATGCTCCTTTTCATCCCCGCAAGCACTCGAGGAACTTCTTTGGAAGCCCACCAAGGATTCCAGTTTTCTAATGTTTCCGTATTCATAATACAACTCAAAAGACACATTTATTTATAAAGGTTGCGATTAAAACGTTCAATTTTGCCGTTTTTTGAACGTTTCGGCGATATGTTTCACTGGATTCTATTCCGACGAAAATAGGCATTTCATTAGGTTATAATCAAATTGTTACAGTCAAATGTAACAAATAATGCAGGAATGTTACGTTGAAGTGTAACAAGGGAAAGGTGTTTTTATGTTTTCAACAACCGATAATACTGTTCAGCCCCGTAAAGGATAACATGATGTTTTTGGGCTTCAATTCCAACGCTTAACCCTTTAGAATTTTTAATCATTTCTCCAAAGCTCTGGGCATCCGCCACAATAATGCCTTTTTTAACCTGCGTGTATTGCTGCGCCGCCTTCTCCAGTTCCCGAATATCTTCTTTTTTTGGAACAATTATCAGCAGGTCAAGATCTGATTTTTTTGTTTGAATGCCTTCCTTTAGATGGATTATCTGCGCCGGAGGAACACTCAGCGCTTCCAGAAAATTTCTTTTAACAAGCGCCTGAATATTATTATACGTTAAAGTATATGATTTGCCCAGCAATCTAGCAATTCCCCGAATCGAGATTTTTTCTCTAGGTCTGCTGAGCAGGAGCTGAAGAACTTGCTCCTGAGTATTAGTTATCATTTTTTAGTTATACTATTAGTAGTATTAATTGATACTAATAGTAGGTTATATGAAATGTTTTCGGAACAGTTACGCTGCCGCCCAGATTATCGCAAAGACCTGTGGTCTTTGGGAATTCAGAAACGCTGTTCGTTTCAGAATCTCGGAATTGGCTTTTACGCGGCAGCTCGGATGATTTTTTACGCCGCGACCCGGATTTGAACCGGGACATCCTTTCGGAAAGCAGTTCTCACGTTGAAGTTCGAGACTGCCGCCATACCGGGTTAGGCGATCGCGGCAAATTTTTCCAATTTTTTCTGTTTTTCAAAATGATTAAAACCAATATTTTTTAAAAATTTATATCTTTCTTCTCTTCTAGTTATATACAATAAATAGTTGGTGTTCCAGGTTTGTTGTTTTCTTTTGTAAGAATATAATTGACTTTTGATTTCAAATTCTTTAAGTAAATTTTGAATTTCCTGCAAGCCATGTTTGTTTACGCTTTGAATTGCAATTACTCTGGGTCCGACATATCCTTCGCAGTCATAAAATGCTCTTAGCCATTCTTGCTTAGATAATTTTGAAGTTAACAGTTTTTTAGGAATACACCATTCTAAACTTCTAAATGAACCATATTTAAACAGATCTGTAAGAATTGCCTTAGAATCTGCTCTTACTTGATAATGATTTTGTAGTTTTTTAACATTAGGTGTAAATCCGTATAATTTCTTAAATGCATCTAGAAATGCTTCTAGCATTCTGGTATCATCGGGATAAAAACAGATTGTATGATGATTATAGGTTTTTTCTTTTCGAATTGTTGCAGAACCGTCGCCCATTATGTATCCGATTATTCTTGCTTTCAATTCTGGATATATGGCACTTGAATTATCAATATCTTTTAAAGATTTGTCAATTTGTTTTTTCCATCTATTAATAGCAACTTTTCTATTTCTTTCAGATATTTGAGTCATTTATATCATATATTTTCATTAATATAATAATGTTTCGTGAGAATGTCCAGTACCAGGTTGTGCCACGGCAGCATACGATAAATTCTGCACTTCTGCTTTAAAAACGTTTGTGACCAGTGAGTAGTCATTACCGAGTGGTTACAACAGTAAGGTTTAAAAAGGGGAAAT
>JBFYLW010000019.1:0-5596 GCA_041305185.1 Nanobdellota archaeon | reverse complement strand
CCTTCATGGTGGGTTGCGGCTTTATTGGTGTCCGTCTTAATCGGGCTGGTAATCAGCGGATACTTTATTTTTAGAAGCCCGGAATATGGGTATTATTAATTTTTTAAGTTTTTTTATATATGAAAACCAGGGGGTGAAAAAATGTTTTTTGAAGATGAAAGTGGAAAAATATTGATGTCAGAGGAGGTCGACAGGTTGTCGCCTTGGGAAATGGATGCAAGTAAGCTACACGTCTATGAAAGTAAGTTGCGCGTCAATTAAGAACATTGATTTTGGAAATACTCGCAATAAGCAAAATATGAGGGGGGGGATGTTTTGCTATGGAAAACATCAATGTGGTTGAAGTGGAAAGAAAGATCGGATATTGGAGGCATATGTTGTCAAAGATTGAAACAAATATGCTGAAGATGCAATCAGAACGAGTTGACGTAAAGCACAGACTGGTGCATTTGCAGTTTTTGCAAAAACAAGTGGAATTGGTCATATAAAGTAAGTCGGACAATAAGCTGAAGAAGGCAATGAAAATGAAAGAACGAAACAATATACTGAAAAACTTGAACGTAATCATGTGTAAGCATTGCCATAAAAAAACAACAAGTCCAAACTTGGTAGGCATATCTTTGGTATGTCCTTCTTGCAAAAAACCAGTCAATGGTCAATATCATCCATAAGTGCGTAATGATATTTTTGCTTAAATGAGAATAATCAACGATAAGGGATGAAAAGGTAACGGAGGAAAAATGGCAAAATCGAGTAGGGGCGGAAGAATGACTGCGGCAAAAAGAAGAGCTGCAAATAGTGTTGGCGGCACGGGTATGGTGAAGAACAGGCCCGCAGGAATAAATATAATGAGAACTTGAATATCTCAACAAAAAAAGATTTTGTTGGGTTTTTTTCCCCTTATGGGAAATATTGATAATAAAACGGCCAAGGAACGGGGGTGTTCATAATGGTATTTTCAGGAGTGTTAATAGGATTTTTGATAAGTCTGGTCATATCATCAATCATAATTTATGTCGCTGCAAAATTGCTTGGAGAGAAGGAGGGATTTGGCACAGCAATACTGGCTGCATTTGCCGGCGCAATAATATTCGCACTTGCTTCGTATTTCATAGGGACTGGTTGGGTTGCTGCATTGATTGGCGGAATAGTCTGGCTTATTGCTCTTGGCAGTTTGTATGAGATAGGATTGTTTAAATCGTTTATTATAGCTGTGGTCATATGGATTTTTGCAGTCATTGTCAGCGTGTTGCTGCCGACTATCGCTGGACCGCTTTAAGAAAAGCGGGGATGTTAAGATGTCAACCAGAATGTAGAATTGAATTGAAATTTTCAACCAACAGCTATTATATTTACGGTTGAATATCTTTATAATGCGGGGTGGACTTAAAATGAAACTTAAAAAAGTATTATCCAATATCTTTGCGTATTTGATAGTTTTTGCGTTTATGGCGTGCAGTGTTCATGCTGCGCAATCTGCTGTAAATCTCGGAACAGCTGGCAATTTTGTTATATTGGCTAAAACAGGAATTTCAACTACAGGAGTTACATCGATTGTTGGAGATATTGGAGTGAGTCCGGCAGCTGCGAGCTACATTACGGGATTTGAATTAATACTAGATTCTTCTAACCAATTTGCGGCATCATCTATAGTGACAGGCAAAGTATATGCAGCTGACTATGAGCCTTTGACTCCAACTGTTATGACTGCAGCTATAAGCGATATGCAAACCGCGTACACTGATGCTGCTGGACGAATATTACCGGATTATAATGAACTCGGAGCTGGAAATATCGGCGGGATGACACTCGCACCAGGTCTTTACAAATGGAGTACTGGCGTGACTATACCAACAGATGTTACTCTCTCAGGTAGCTCAAATGATATCTGGATATTCCAGATAGCACAGGATCTTGATATCAGCTCTGGTAAACAGGTTATTTTAAGCGGTGGTGCACGGGCAAAGAACATTTTCTGGCAGGTTGCCGGCCAAGCGACACTTGCAACAACATCCGTTTTCAATGGGAATATTCTTAGTCAAACAGCAATTGTGCTGAACACTGGTTCAACATTAAAAGGGAGGGCATTGGCGCAAACAGCTGTTACATTGGATTCCAACGATGTCTCGTTACCGGCAGGGCTGATGTCTGGTTCAGGACTAACGTCTGGTACAGTGAACCAAAAGCCTATAGTGAAAAGCAACAGTAGTGGCAGTGGAGAAGTTGACAGGGCGAACGGTCAACAGCCGTCGTCAAATGAGGATAAAACAATACTCGCAGTTCAAAATGATTCAAAAAATAAGATTTTATCTGTTGAAAAAAACCAGACTGATCTGGGAATTGGTCAGGAACTCAGTGAACAAATAAGAGAAAGAAAAGAAGAAATCGAGTCTGGCGAATATTATGGCCCTCTCGGTCAGTTAATGATGGTGAGACAATTAGCGCAAAATTTGAAAGAACTGAGGGTTAACGGCGTTAATGCACAAACGGATTTGAATATTACTGCTGATACCAATTCAAACGGAAAAACAAAGCTGAAAGTCATGCTAAAAAACGGTCAGAAAGTTGAAATAAAGATAATGCCTGACACTGCTTCAGAAAACGCATTGGCTGCACTTGGGCTTAAAGTCTGTTCACCCGATAAGAATTGCACAATTCAGTTAAAGGATGTTGGCAGCGGGGAAACAGAAAAAATCCAGTATGAAGTGCAATTAGAAAGACACTCAAGGATTTTAGGGATATTCCAGAAAAAAATGCAGGTAAGCGTGGATGTTGAGGCAGAAACAGGAGATGCCAGAGTGCATAAGCCTTGGTGGGCATTTATGGCTGCTGAACCGTCCGAATAAATTTCTTAAAAAAAGTAAATGGGCAGATTATCGATCTAGTTAGATGAGGAAACCATGAAAAACTTCATTAGTAAACGCGGGGAAATATTTTCACTCATAGGAGTGGTGGTAGTGATAATAATTATTGTAGTGTTATTTTTGAGGTATTTTTGATTTCAAGGTGAAACAATGATTGAAAATGAAAAAACAGGATTCATGGATGTGATAAAACACGGATTAAGTTATGTTTCTCAAATCGTATCAGCTGGCATATTTCCGAAAATTGAAGAAGGTACGGAAATGGTTATGAATAATATTGAGAAAAGAATAATGCTGGTAGAAAAAAGAATCCTGAGGAAGTTGTCTTCTATTTTAATAATCGGGTTTGGAGGGGTATTTCTGGCGTTCGCGCTTTTTTCCTATTTTGGGGAATTTTTAGGCTGGAGCGACACTGCAGCGTTCTTTTCAATAGGGATGACAGTTTTTGTGCTGGGTCTCCTGCTGAAAATAAGGGGTTCTGATGAATGAAAAAAATGAAGGGTGAAAAAATGGCAAATGAAACAAATATTTCTGGTATGAGGCAGAAAACGCATGAGAGCGTTGACAAGATAATGGACAAAGCTGAAAGAATAAGAGATGGTGGTAAGAAAGCGATGGCTTGTTTAAAAGAAAAGGCAGTAACAATGAAAGAAAATGTCGATGGCTATATTCAAAAAAACCCGAAAAAAACAGTACTGATTTCAGCCGGAATCGGGGCAGTTGCCGGTGCAATAATTTCTGCAGCGATCATAAGAAAACGTCAGATTGAATTGTGTAAACGAGCCGGATAAATGAACTCTTCGATTAAATGATGAGGCATTCTTTATCTGTGAAAGGGGGTGAATCGATGATTAAAGACTTTTGGACTGAGGAAGAATTCGGCGATGAGTAGTAAAAGAAATGAAAAACACGATGGCAAAACAAAATCAGTATCAAAGAATAGTTCCGTTTATAATATTCGCAATGGCATTGGTTCTATTATTTTTACTTGTCCGGCCGACGATAACTATTTTGTTGAGCAGCATCATTCTGGCATACATTTCTTTTCCGTTGTATAAAAGAATAATTAAAAAAATACCAAATAAATCTATTTCAATACTTTTATCTTTGCTTATAGTTGTCATAATTATATCAATTCCCTTCATTTTTTTAGCATTTGAAATTTCACAGCAGGGGTTTATTTTTTATAATTCGTTATCGAGTAAAATTGCGAAAGGGGCACTGTTTGGTTACGGATGTAATGGTGAAGACTCAAAAGTGTGTTCGATTCTTAATCAGGCTGAAAGATTCAGCTCAGAACGGCTGACAACATTCGGTTTTGACAAGCAACTTGAAAAATTTATGCCAATATTGGATGAGAAAATAACAAAATTTATCATGAGTATGCCGCTTATCATCGCTGAAATTTTCTTTACATTAATTATAACTTTTTTTATTCTGATGGAGCATAAGAACATATTAAAAAAAATAGTTAGATTGCTTCCGCTTAGAACAAAAACAGTAAAAAGGCTTGTCAAAGAATTTGGAAATATAACTTATACAGTTGTTTATGCGCAATTGCTTGTTGCATCAGTTCAGGGAATTGTTGGAACAATAGGATTCTATGTATTTGGTGTTCCTTTTCCGATAATCTTGGGTGCCGTGCTGGCCTTCTGCGCTCTGATTCCAACTATTGGAACAGCGCTTATATGGGTGCCTGCTTCGCTATACCTGATTTTAAGCGGCTATTTTTCCAATAACTACTGGACCCTGGGCAAAGGGTTGTGCTTGTTTTTATACGGCCTTTTTATAATCAGCACAATTGACAATATTCTGTTTGCAAAAATAGTGCATGGAAAAACCAAGGTAAACCAGATAATTGTGATCATTGGAGTTGTAGGCGGCGCCGTTATGTTTGGAATTGTCGGAATATTTATCGGCCCGATATTATTGCCTTTGCTCTTAACCTATTTTGAAACCTTTAAAGAACGCTTCAGGTAATGATAAACTTTCAAAGAGTTGTTATGATTATTGCGATGATTGGTCTTCCTATGTTTTTTATTTATTATTTTGATTGTGGGTTAAATAGCATTCAACTCTTTTTTGTGTGAATTCTTTGTCTTTGTAGTGTTTTAAGTAGTTCATTAATTGCAATTTGTCTTTGATTGTTGCAGTGGATATTTTGATGGTCATATGTGTTTTTTTGCTTCTTTCATTAGTTTTTCGTAAACGTTGAGTATGAATTGGTTGTGTTGCATGTGTTTTCTTTTGTAATTGTCTACTTCTTCGTATTTTATGTTGTGTTTTTTCCAGCTTTTGCCTTCTGATAGCAGATTTTGTAGTATTGGTTGTATTTTGTCAAAGGATTTTACTGTTTTGGCTTCTGTTGTTTGAGATTCTTCGTACTCGTTGAATAGTTCCATGTATTCTTTGCTTAATTCTTCAGGTAGTTGTGAGAATAGTTTGTTGGCAGCGTTTTTTTCTCTTTCTTGTTTGGTGTTTTGTCCTGTTTTGTCGAATGCGAATGTGTCGCCTGCGTAGATTTCTACTAAATCGTGTGTTAGTGCGAGTTTTAGCATTTTTTTGAAATCTAATCCAGTGAGTTCTTTTTCGAACAGCAGCAAAAACATTGCAACGTGCCAGGAGTGTTCTGCGCTGTTTTCTTTTCTGTTTTGGAGGTATATCTCTCTTTCAACTGTTTTTAGCTTGTCTATTTCCTTCAAAAATGAGAGTATCTGGTCTGTTTTTTCCAT
>JBFYLW010000018.1:0-17964 GCA_041305185.1 Nanobdellota archaeon | reverse complement strand
GCTCTTCCGATCTTTCAATTTTTTCTTCTTCCAATAAGTTACAGTCGATTTCAAACGCGAATATTTTTTTGTTTTCTATTACTTCTAGTCGTACTGGATGGTATGTTGTTTTGCTATATGTTTCTTGATGTTTTCTGTAAATGTCTGCAAACTCGCTCATTTTCCCACCTCATAATTTTTATCATATATTCTTGCTTTCCATCTTTTTATCGCTGTATCTATTGCTGAAATGTGGTTTTTTCCATAATCTTTTCTTTCAGTTATTACGTCAGTTAATTCATACATTGAAGATTTTAACGGCAGTCTTAATCTTAGGCTGGATTCTTCAAGCAGGGAGGTTTCTTTTATTGCTTGTTCGTCTTTAATGAAAGAATGTATTGTTGCGATGCGCCAGGGTATGGTTCCATAGTTTATTGTCCCATCCTGATAATATTTCACGTTTGAGCATATTTTTTGCAACTGCTCTCTTGTTATGATGAAGATGTCTTTATTTGCGCTGGGGGTGTTTTCATTTCTCAACCGGTCTCCCAAAGAATTGCCGACGTGTACCATCAACTTTGAGTTTCTTTGTGTGAAATGGTGCAGTAATCTATAAAATTGCAGCATTTGTTCAGGCGGTCCTTCTCCTTTCAGGTAATATACATCATTGTAATATAGTGTTATATTGCAGTCTCTCATTTCTGTGCTAAATATTCTGCGCGGTCTTTGTAAGCTCTCTCTGTATGCTTCTCTAAAATTCATCTTCCACCCCAAATCGTGCCTTTTCGTGCGTATTTATTTAGATTATTATGCTATAGAATAGAAAGCAACTTTGCGACTTTGTGAATGCGAGAGAAGAGTCTTAAACATATTTTCGAAGAAAATATTTATCAATTGCTTCTCGAGCATGAACTAGGAGCAATTTGATGCAACCAACGCCAAACTTTGTTTGGCGGGGCCCAGACAACGTAGTTGTCTTGGGCTTTCCGAAAGTTGCATAGCAAGCTTTATAAATAACCGCCAGAAATTTCATTATTACCTATGATTAATGAAGCTCGTAAGAGCTGAATGAGGGAGTTAATTCTCCTGGAGGAATTTCATATGGCAGACGATATTATTCAAAAAGCATTGGAAGCAATTGAGGTTGCCAAGAATACTGGCAAGATTAAGAAGGGTACTAACGAGGCTACTAAGGCTTTGGAGCGCGGTACTGCTAAATTGGTCGCGTTCGCTAAGGATGTTCAGCCTGCAGAGATTGTTATGCACCTGCCGATTCTTGCGAAAGAAAAGGGTATTCCTTGTATTCAGGTTAACAGCAAGGAAGAGCTTGGCACTGCTGCAGGTATTGCAGTTCCTACGAGCGCTATTGCAGTTATTGCTGAGGGCGATGCTAAAAGGATTATTGAAGAATTGAAGTCAAAGCAGGGCTGAGAACATGGGCGATCCTAAGAAGAAAGTTGTGGAAGCGGCGCCTCCTCAGGAAAAGAGGGGTCCGCAAAAAGCAGAGGGCGGTGTTGTTAGTTTTAGTTTTGCTGTTCCCGCGCGTATTGAGGAGATTATTGGCAGGACTGGCACCAGGGGCGAGGCTATCCAGGTGAGATGCCGTGTTTTGGATGGCAGGGATAAGGATAAGGTTTTGAGAAGAAACGTTAAGGGTCCTGTTCAGAAGGAGGATATTTTGATGCTTAGGGAGACTGAAATTGAGGCAAGGCCTTTGAACAAGTCTAGTGGCAGGGGTGGCGGTTAAATGGTGAAATGCACTTTTTGCAGGAACATTATTGAGCTTGGCACTGGCACTATGTACGTGAAAAAGGATAGCACTGTTTTAAATTTTTGTTCTATGAAGTGTGAGAAGAATTCTTTAAAGCTTGGCCGTACTCCGCGATATTTGAAGTGGACTAAGCAGTTTGAGAAGGGAGGCGTTAAGAAATGAAGGAACAAACTCTTGTTTTGCTTAAGACAGATGCTGTCCAGCGTGCTTTGATGGGCGAGATTATTCATCGTTTTGAACAGCGTGGTTTGAAGATTATCGCAATGAAGATGGTTAAGCCGACAAAAGAATTGGCTGAGAAGCATTATCCTGCTACTGACCAGCAGTTGATGGGCATGGGCAATAAGACTTTGCAGGCTGCCTCAGAAGCAGATGTTAAAAGAATATTTAATTGCACAGATGCTAAGGAAATCGGCAAAAAATTGAGGGCTTGGCTTGTTGACTTTTTGGTTTCAGGTCCTGTGGTCGCGTTAGTTATAGCAGGTCACAACGTGGTTCCTATTGTCAGGAAGATTTGCGGTTTTACTGATCCTGCAAAGGCTGATGTTGGAACTATCAGGGGTGATTTTGGTCACACTGGTATTGAAGTCTGGAACATTAAGGGTTCAGCCACTAAGAATTTGGTTCATGCTTCAGGCAATAATGAAGAAGCAAAGTACGAAATTGGTCTGTGGTTCAAGCCTGATGAAATTATCGAATACAAAATTATTCATGAAGACCACGCAGCTTAAGGAGGTTTGAAAATGGCAGTTGAAGAGTCACGTATTGCGCGTATGAAGCGTATGTCAAAAAGTCAGGATCAAATTAGGAATTTCGCTACTTCCGCTCACATTCACCACGGAAAGACTGCTTTGACTGACAATTTGCTTGCAGCTGCTGGTTTTATGTCAGAGGCTGCTGCTGGAGAGCTTGACAAGGGTATGGCGACTTGGCAGCATGCTGATGAGCAGGAACGTTTGTTGACTGTTGACTCCGCGAACGTTTCTATGGTTCACGAGTTTGGTGGCAAGGAGTTTCTTCTTAATTTGATTGACACTCCAGGTCATATTGATTTTGGCGGTAACGTTACCAGGGCTATGCGTGCTGTTGATGGCACTATTGTTCTTGTTTGCGCTTCTGAGGGGATTATGCCTCAGACTGAAACAGTTTTGAAGCAGGCGCTCAGGGAGCGTGTCAAGCCTGTTTTGTTCATTAACAAGGTTGACCGTCTTATCAAGGAGATGCAGTATACTCCTGAGCAGATGCAGAAGCGTTTTGTTGAGATTATTGCAGAGTTTAACCAGTTGGTTGAGCAGATTGCTGATACTGAGTGGAAGCAGAAGTGGAAGGTTAACATTCAGGACGGTAGTGTTGCTTTTGGAAGCGCTCGTGATAATTGGGCGATGAGTTTGCCGTATATGCAGAAGAAGGGTGTTAATTTTAAGGATATTCTGAAAATTTATGAATTGTCTAAGGAAGAGCGTGATAAGTTTATCTGGGAGAAGTGTCCTTGTCATGAGGTTCTTCTTGATATGGTTATTAAGCATTTGCCTAACCCTAAAGAGTCGCAGGCTTATCGTATTCCTAAGATTTGGAAGGGCGATCTTGAATCTCCTTTGGGCAAGTCTTTGATTACTTGTGATCCGAATGGCAAGCTTGCTTTTTGTATTACCAGGATTTTGATTGAGCCTAAGTCTGGCAGAGAAGTTTCTGCCGGAAGATTATACAGCGGCACTATTCGTGAGGGCTTGTCTGTTTATTTGAATAATGCTAAGCAGCAGCAGAAGGTTTCTACTGTTTTTATGTATCAGGGAATCAAGCCTGAGATTATTGAGGAGGTTTCTGCCGGCAACGTTCTTGCTATTGCAGGTGTTTCTGGAAACGCGGGCGAGACTATTACGTTGGAGCCTGACCAGCCGTTTGAAGAGTTGAAGCACATTTTTGAGCCGGTTATTACCAAGGCTATCCAGCCTGAAAAGCCTCAGGACTTGTCAAAGCTTGTTGAAGTTTTGAAAAAGGTTGCTAAGGAAGATCCTAGCATCAAGATGGAGATTAATTTGGAGACTGGGGAGAATTTGATGCATGGTATGGGTGAGCTTCATCTTGAAATTGTTGAGAACAGGATTGTTACTGAGAAGGGTGTGAAGATTAAGACTTCTCCTCCTATTGTTACTTATCGTGAGACTATTGCCAAGAAGTCTCTTGAGTGCGAGGGTAAGACTCCTAACAAGCACAATAAGTTGTTCTTTATTGTTGAGCCTTTGGAGCCTCAGATTCGTGAATTGATTATTAATGGTGAGATTTCAGAGGGCAGGATTAAGAAGAAGGATTTGGTCTTGCGTGACAAACTGGTTGCTGCTGGATGGGATAACGATACTGCTTTGTCTGTCAAGAATATTTATCATGGCAATCTTTTCTTGGAGAAAACAAGAGGTATTGTCCAACTGCCTGAATGTATTGAATTGATTCTTGAAGGTTTCGAGCAGGTTATGGATGGCGGTCCTCTTGCGCGTGAGCCTTGTGTCGGTATCAAGGTTACTTTGATTGATGCAAAACTTCATGAGGATGCTATTCATCGTGGTCCTGCGCAGGTTTACCCTGCAGTCAGGGAAGGTATTAAGTTGTGCATGATGAATGCAAATCCGATAATGTTTGAGCCTATGCAGACTCATTTGATTGAGGCACCTATCGAATTTACTGGTGATATTACTAAGCTTGTTATGAACAAGCGTGGTCAGGTTTTGGAGCTTACTCAGGAGGGCACTCTTTCTTTTGTGAAAGCTAAACTGCCTGTTGCTGAGATGCTTGGCTGGAGCAGTGATTTGCGTTCCGCTACAGGTGGCCGTGGCAACTCTTCTCTTGTTGATCAG
Source organism: Nanobdellota archaeon (assembly GCA_041305185.1). Classification (GTDB taxonomy): domain Archaea; phylum Nanobdellota; class Nanobdellia; order Woesearchaeales; family ARS49; genus CABMGU01. Next base: position 13,365 of record JBFYLW010000018.1, on the reverse strand, counting down.
TGTTTTGAGAGGTTGCCTGCTGAATTGCAGAACAGGATTATTCAGCAGATTGTTCAGAGAAAAGGGCTTACTGCAGGCATGCTGGGAGCCTGATTTTTTTATTTTTTATTCAGAATATTTTGCAATCCAGACCGTATTTGTTTTTTTGTCAATTTTTATTTTGAAATAGTCTGGCTTCAGATATATTTTTGTTGTTTCGAATGGCATTATTCTGATGTCTGGTCCGTATTTGCTTTTTATTATGAGGGTGTAGCTCTGCCTCATTAGATGCACCTTGTCAAGTTTTATGCTGTAGCACGCTTCTGATGTCCATCTTACCGTGGTTATTCCAGGTCTTAGTGGCTCTTCGAAAAATCTGTCTTCTGACGTTATTGTTTGTCCGGGATAAATGTGGGGTGATGATATTGTTTCTCGGTAATCAGGCTGTTCTCTAATCATGGCAGGGTATGGAATTACGATTTTTGCATGTGCTATTGTTGCAAGAATTAATGTCAGTAAAATCAGCCTTTTCATGTTTGAAAAACTTCAGGGTTGTTTCTTAAAACTTTAGAGTGCCATCTTGGTGACGAATTATTTGCTTGCATATCGAAACCTTTATAAATACCTGCTTGACTTTTTTGAGTTGACCTTATAAATAATATTTCAAGAGGAGGGGTATACATATGGCAAAAGGAAAACCGCACATGAATATCGTATTCGTCGGTCACGTTGACCACGGAAAATCTACTACAGTTGGTAGAATGTTATTTGACGCTGGCACTATCGATGAGCAGACTATGCGTAAGCTTAAGGAAAAAGCTGAAGAGCTCGGAAAGGGCGGTTTTGAGTTTGCTTTCGTTATGGACAACTTGAAGGAAGAAAGAGAGCGTGGTGTCACGATTGATTTGTCTCACAAGAAGTTCCAGACTTCTAAGTTTGACTTCACTATTATTGACGCGCCTGGTCACAGGGACTTTATCAAGAACATGATTACTGGCGCTTCGCAGGCTGATGCTGCAGTGCTTGTTGTTGGTTCTGAAGGTGTTCAGGCTCAGACGAAAGAGCACGCTTTCTTGTGTAAGACGCTTGGTGTTCAGCAGATTATTGTTGCTTGTAACAAGCAGGACTTGAACAAGTATGATCAGTCAAAGTTTGAAGCTACTAAGAAGGCAGCTCAGGACTTGTTGAAATCTGTTGGTTATAAGGTTGATGAAGTTCAGGTTATTCCTATAGCTTCTTACCCTGGCGAGAACGTTGTTAAGCAATTAGGTAATATGCCTTGGTACAAGGGTCCTACTTTGCTGGCAGCTCTGGACATGTTGAAAGAGCCTGTTAAACCAACCAACTTGGCATTAAGACTTCCTATCCAGGATGTTTACAACATTACTGGTATCGGAGTTGTTCCTGTTGGTAAGGTTGAGACTGGTGTTATGAAGGTTGGTCAGAAGGTCATCATAATGCCTGGAAGAACTGGTACTGGTATTACTGGTGAGGTTAAGACTATTGAGATGCACCACGAGCAGATGCAAGAAGCAGAGCCTGGTGATAACGTTGGTTTCAACATTAGGGGTGTTGATAAGAAAGATATTGCAAGAGGAGACGTTATTGGTCCTGTTGACAGCCCTCCTACTGTTGCTGTTGAATTTACTGCTAACGTGATTATCTTGAACCATCCGACTGTTGTGACTGTTGGTTACACTCCTGTGTTCCACATTCACACTGCGCAGGTTGCTTGCCAGATTACCGAGATTGTTAAGAAGATTAACCCGGCGACTGGTGAAGTGCTTGCAGAGCACCCTGATTTTGTCAAGAACGGAGATGCAGCTGTGTTGAAGATTAAGCCTATACAGCCTCTGGTTATTGAGAAAGTCAAGGAATTCCCGCCTTTGGGCAGGTTTGCAGTGCGTGATTCAGGTAACACTGTTGCTGCAGGTATGTGTATTGACTTGGTGAAGAAATAAATTTTTTTATTTCATTTTACTATGCAAAAAGCAAGAATTAAACTGGCGAGCATTGACATTGACAAGTTGAATCAGACTTGTGCTTTTATTAAAGATATCGCCGATAAGACAGGGGTTGACATTAGAGGTCCTATTCCCCTGCCTACCAAGCGTTTGAAGTTGACGACAAGGCGTTCTCCTTGCGGGCAGGGTACGATGACGTTTGAGCGTTATGAGATGCGTATTCATAAGCGTTTGATTGATTTGGGTCTTGATGAGCGCGCTTTGAGGCTTGTTATGCGCGTTCCTATTCCTGAAGGTTTGAACATCGAAATTGAAATGATCGACGTGTAAGTTCTGATTTGATTAACATTCTAGACTTGAGTTGAACGACATCGTGAGCTGAGAGAAGAGTATTAAACATGCGAACAACGTGAGCATTTATTTAATTGCTTCTCGAAGCGATACGAGGAGTTCCTTTGATCAAACTTTCTTAAAGTTTGATTGAAATGATTGACGTTTAAGAATTGCTGTTTAACTTCTTTCTTTCCAGGAAACTTCTGTTATGCCCATGATGTGCATTGCTTTTGAGAGTATTTCGTAAATTTTCAGATATGGTTTGTTTGTATTCACTAGGAACTTTATTTTTCTGTCATTTATCTGAATTCCATTTAGCTTTCTGAAAGCATTCACATCTTTTTTTATGACTGCATCGTGTTCTTTGTCTTTAAATTTTTTGAATTCTATTTCAAATGACTTATAGTTTAGCTTTGGGCTTTTTAGAGAAACAAAATCTTTGTTTTTTTCCGCGTTTTCAATTGCGGTTTTCATTTTCTCTGCTAATTTTTTTCTTATTTCTTCAGGTGGGAATATTTGTTTTCCATTCTTTGTTATCACAGTTGCAATCTCAGGATAGAAGTTTTTCACGTCATCAATTGCCGCTTTCGTTCCTGAAATAAAGATTGTTGGAAGGTTCATGTCTTTCAGGAAGTGTATGTAGGTTACTGATTCTCCTCTGTTTTTTTCATTCAGGATTATTTTTTTGATTGTGAATGTGAACGCGTGTCCTAATCCTGTTTTGATGTTTTTTTTGTATTCTTCTTCGGTCAGAGGTGGTTCTCCGTCATTTGAGCTGAAAATTCCATGCATTGCTACGAGTGCTGCATAGTCTGCTTTTTTTGAGTATTGTTTTACTGTTGTTGCTGATTCTGTTTTCAAAATAATTTTTAGTCCTGCTGGCACAGTTATATCATCTAAAGTTATGTTTTCTCCTCCAGAGTGTCCATCAAGCAGGTAAACGGTTTTTATGCCTGCATTTTTTGCCCCTTTTAACACGGCGCTTAAGTCTTTTCCCAGTTCTTTTCTGAGTTTTGCTGTTGGCTTGTCAGAATTATAGTCATCTGAGACATCTTTCCAGCAGGTGATTCCTGTTGCGCCTTCAGCATCAAAAATTATGAGAAGGGTTTTTTTCATTTGATTCTTTCTTGTTATTCTGTATTTAAAACTAACGATAAGCACAATTATTTTTAATGTGGATGCAGGAATGTTATTGCGTATATTATTGCCATTCCGAGAATAAAGCATAATAATTGCATCAGTGCTTTTTTGAAGTTTGTTTCTTTATGTAATTCTGGTATCAGGTCTGCGCTTGCGATGTAGATGAACCCTCCTGCTGCGAATGGGACTAAGAACTCGGTTAAATGTTCTATTCTTGCGCTGAAGGCGTATACTGCGAGCGCCCCGAATATCGCAGATACTGCGCATAAGAAGTTGAAGAATAATGCTTTTCCTCGTTTGAATCCTCCGTAAATTAGTATTCCGAAGTCTCCGAGTTCTTGTGGTATCTCGTGCAATATTACTGCCAGTGTTGTGGTAAGTCCGAGTGTTGTGCTGGTAAGATATGCTGCTGCTATTATCATTCCGTCAACAAAGTTGTGCACGCCGTCTCCTACTAGGTTCAGGTATGCGAATGATTTTACTCGTGGATGTTTGTGATGGTGGTGGTGTCCATAGTGGCAATGATACCAGAACATGAATGTTTCTATGATGTAGAACGTCACTACTCCTATTAATGCGTAAATTAGCACTACCCCGCCGCTGTGTTCTAACGCTTCAGGCAACAAATCAAGGAATGCTGCGCCCAATAGTGCTCCTGCTGCAAAGCTTACAAGCCAGAAAAGTATTTTTTCAAGCAATTTTTGTTTTAGGAAGAGTGTTAAAACGCCTACGAAAGCTACAAGGCTGACTATGATGACTGATATGAGTATATATGCTAAAATCATTGATGTTATGTAGAACCCCAATATTTATAAATTTATTGATAATCATTATCATTAATGGGAAGAAAAAGCAGGAATACGCGCCAGAAAGAGATTATTAGCGAGGAGATTTTGGCAGAAAAAGATTTTTTTTCAGCTGAAGAACTGCACCAGCGTGCCCAGGGCAAGGATAAGCAGATTGGGATAGCTACAGTTTATCGTTATCTGCGAATTGCTAAAGAAACCGGCAGCATTTACGCTTATGAGTGCGAGGGAAGGAATGTATACTCTACGGCAAAAAAGGATCATTGTCATTTTGTGTGCAAAAAGTGCGGGAAGACAGTGCATTTTAATGTGAGTTCGATTGATTTTCTTAAGAAAAAAATGGATGGTGAAGTTACCCAGTTTCAAATACTTGTTGAAGGTTATTGCAGAAGCTGTTTGTGACTCAAAAAGATTATATACTCCCTTTTCTCTTTTTCAGTTATGGAAGAGGTTGATATTGTTGATGCTCACGATAATGTTGTGGGCAGGGAAAAAAGAGAGGAAGCTCATAAGAAGGGCTTGTTGCACCGTGTTGTGCACGTAATGGTTTTTGATCCTGATGGAAAGTTGTTTGTCCAGCAGCGTTCTTTGTCAAAAGATGTTTATCCTGGTTTTTGGGAGGGCTCTTTGTCAGGTCACGTTATGCGCGGGGAATCTTATATCGATGCTGCTGAGAGGGAATTGCATGAAGAGCTTGGTGTTTGCATTTCCAGAAAGAGCTTGAAAGAGGTTTTGTTGTTTGGTTTGCATGATGAAAAAGAGCGCGTGTTTGCCAAATTGTTTGTTGTAAAGGATTTTAAGAGTGATGTCAAGCTTGATTCCGACGAGGTTAAGTCCGGCGGTTTTTGGAAGATGCAGAAGGTCGAGACAGAATTGCAGAAGGGTAAATTATTTTTCCATCCTTTGTTCAAAAAGGTTCTTGAAGAGTTTAAGGCTATGAAGGAAAAGCCTGTGGAGTTCATAAAATTGTGAGAGCGGTTGTTATTGGAGGGGGAACTGGTAGTTTTACTGTTCTGCGTGGTTTGAAGAGCAGAGTGGATGAGTTGAGCGCTGTTGTTTCAATGTTTGACTCTGGCGGGAGTACTGGTTTGCTTCGTGATGAGTTTGGTATTCTTCCTCCTGGCGATGTCAGGAGGTGTCTTGTTGCTTTGGCTGATGAGAATGATGTTTTGCGTAAGTTGTTCATGTTTCGTTTTGACGAGAATTCGAGTTTGAAGGGTCATTCTTTTGGTAATTTGTTTTTGGCTGCTTTGGCAGAGGTTGCTGGCAGCGAGATTGAAGCTATTAAGCAGGCTTCCAGGATTTTGCACATTAAGGGCAGGGTTTTGCCTGTGTCTTTTGATAATGCTAATGTTTGTGCTGAGTTGGAGAATGGTTTGTTGATTAGGGGTGAGAGTAATATTGATATTCCGCATCATGATCCTCGTTTGCGCATTATTAAGGAATGGCTTGAGCCTGAGGCAAAAGCCAGTCCTGAGGCTGTTGATGCTATTTTGAAGGCTGATTTGGTCGTTATTGGTCCTGGTGATTTGTTTTCCAGCATTATTCCTAATCTTTTAGTTAAAGGAATTCCTGAAGCTTTGAAGAAGTCAAAAGCAAAAATAGTGTATGTGTGCAATTTGATGACCAAGCATGGTGAAACTACTAGTTTTAAGGCTTCTGACCATTTGAAGGAGATTATCAGGTATGGTGGTTGTCCTGAAGTTATAGTCTGCAATTCTGCTAAAGGCAGTTCTTCTTTGCTTCACAAGTATGCTTCTCAGAACCAGTTTCCTGTGATTGTTGATGCTGAGGTTATTAAGAAATTGGATGTGAAACTTGTTTCTGCAGATGTTATGTCTGCGCCTGAGCTTATCCGTCACGATAGTGAGAAATTGGCCAAACTGTTGTTAGAGATTTAAACGCAGCCGCCCGGATTCCTCCGCAGAGCTTTGCTCAAGGAGGTGGCGAGAAAACCGCAGGTTTTCGATGCCATGTTCAAATCCGGTTTAAACCGAACTTTGCAAAGCAGAGCTCTGTAATGTAAACGCAGCCGCCCGGATTTGAACCGGGATATCCTTGCGGAAACGGGTTCGCTTGAAGTTTTGTTCAAGACCCGCGCAGTACCAGGTTGTGCCACGGCTGCAAAGTGTGGCTGTCGTGGCAAGACCCGCGCAGTGTCGAACAGCGTCAGCTGTTTGACAGCTGGGAAACGCTAGTTTCCCAGATACCCGGTTGTGCCACGGCTGCAATTTGCGTGCATCACATCTGCACTGCAATTGGAAAATTGCAGAGGCAGGCTCATATAGATAGATTTGAGAGATGTTTTTAAAAAGTTATTGTATCTTTTGTAAAAGTATTCTTAAAATGAATGGGGAGATTAGGGTTGATATTACTGCCATGAATATGAGTGAGGAGAATATTGGTATTGTTATTACTCCTGCGGTTAATGCTAGTTCTGCTATTACTATTTCTGTGTCTCCTTTTGCGTTCATTGCCCAGCCGACTGTGAAAGCCTCTCGTAGATTGTGGAAGCTTATGTAATATCCTATTGCGCTTCCTATGACTGTTCCGAATATGGCTATTGCTGTTATTACTAGTCCGAAATCGATGTTTGTCCATATTGCCGCTAATTCGGTTTGGTATCCTACGTTGAAGAAAAAGAAGGGGACGAAAAATCCGAATGCAAGTGTGTGTATGGAATGGGTTAATTCTGCTCTTTCCCAGGGTTTGTGGCCTGGTTCTTTGAGTAGTACCTGTCTTATTATTAGTCCGCTGAATAATGCTCCTATGTACGCTCCTATTCCTAAGTACTCGGCGAGTGTTGCCATCAACAGTGCTATTATTATTGCTGCAGTGAAGAATTCTGATCTTCCTCCTTTATTTGGGATTATTCGTAGAAGGAAGGGAATTATGAGGAATCTGAAGAAGAGTATTACTGCGGAAAATATTATTATTCCTATTATGAGTTGAGAAATTGTTGTGTGCGTTGCTGTTTCTATGAATGTGAGAAGTATTGTTATTAGGAATAGTTCTACGAGGTCGTCGAATGTTCCTGCACTGACTATTAGCGCTCCTAGTCTTGTTTTTAGCTTGCCTAGTTCTTCCATTAAATCAAGGGCTATTGCGGTTGCGCTGACTGATAAGCAGACTCCTATTATGATGCTTGTTCCGCTTTCAAGGTTAAAGTAATATCTGCTGGCAAGGTAGCCTAGCATTAGGGGTATTGCCGTGTTGAATAGGGATATCCATGCTGAGGGTGCTATGCTTTTTTCGAATTGTTTGAAGTTTATTTGTAGTCCGACAAAGAATAATAGCAGGATTACTCCTATTTGTGACATGAATTTTATGAGCCACATGCTTTCAGTGTCAAAAAGAAGGAGGCTTATTTGTGGAAGGCTTAATATCATTCCTGATAGTATGTATGATACTACTCGTGGTATTGATAGTGCACGTAATATTTGTGATGTGATATACATCACTATTAGACAAGCAAGTATTGTTATTAGCGGGTTCAAATCAGCTTCCTCTTTTTTTATCAGAGTATATCTCGTTCTTTTTAAACTCTGCTGTTGGTTTTTTTGATTTGAAATTCACAAAGTTTATATACTAGTTATGAATATATATTCATTATCGACTCTTAGTCGGTGGAGGAAAATAAAATGTCAGGATTTGATGGAACCGGACCAAGAGGCACAGGTCCTATGACCGGTAGAGGAATGGGTCCTTGTGGAAGAGGTATGAGCTTCGGAAGAGGCGCAGGAATGGGCTTCGGTAGAGGCATGGGATTTGGCAGAGGCGCAGGAATGGGCTTCGGTAGAGGAGCATGCGGTTTTGCCGAGCCTGTTGTTTTGACTAAGGACGAGGAGAAGAAAATCCTTGAGGCTCAGTTGAAGGAGATTGATGCTGAGAAAGCAAATATTCAGAAAAGGCTTTCAGAGTTGAAATAAATGCGTCCAAGGCTTTGTCGCAGGGTGATGTTTGAACCAGGTGTTACTTTTTTCAAGCCTGCCGGCGTTCCCATGTCTGAGCTCGAGGAGTCTGTGTTGACTGTTGATGAGTTTGAGGCTGTGAGATTGAAAGACCTTTTGGGCTTGGAGCAGGAAGCTGCTGCTCAGAAGATGAACATTTCCCAGCCGACTTTTCATCGTCTGGTGGTCTCAGCAAGGAAAAAGATTGCAGACGCTATTGTTAATGGTAAAGCTATTAAAATTTTTGGAGGTAATGTGAAAATGGTAGGTAGAGGAAGAATGGGTGGAAGTGCTTTGGGTCCTGGTGGCAATTGTGTTTGTCCGGATTGCGGTTATAGTGTTCCTCACGAAAGAGGGATGCCCTGCACTGAGATGAAATGTCCGAAGTGCAAGTCTATGTTAATAAGAGGCTAAGAAAATGAAGATTGCAATAAGTTCAAGCGGAGAGAATCTTGAAAGCGCGATGGACATTAAATTTGGAAGGTGCCCTTTTTTCATCATTGTAGATATCAAAGACAAAAAAATTGAAAGCAGTAAAGCCATAAAAAACAGCGCAATGATGCAGGGTGGAGGGGCTGGAATTGCTGCAGCCCAGCTTGTTGGTAATGAAGGTGCAAATGCAGTTATTGCCGCCAATGTGGGTCCAAGAGCTTTTGGAATTCTTCATCAACTGGGCATAGCGATTTATCAGGGATTTCAGGGCACTGTAAGAGATAATGTTCAGCAGTTTATCGAGGGAAAACTGAAAAAGTTGGATACAGATACTGGTCCGACAGCAATGGGTCCTCAGCAAGGAAGATTTGGCGAAGATCAAAATTCTGTTAAGGAGTAGGAGGATGTTATAATGAAAGACAGAATGGCATTGCAAGAGGGGCAAAATGCAGCGCTTTTGTCTATGCTCATATCTTTTATTCTGGCCGTGCTTAAAGCAACAGTTGGATTTTATTCAGGTGCTGTTGTTCTCGTCACTGATGCCCTTGATTCTGTTTCTGATATCATCACGAGCTTTGCTGCTTATTTTGGTTTGAAGCTTTGCGCTAAAAAGCCAACTGAAAAATTTCCTTATGGTTTTTTCAAGGCAGAGAACCTGGCTTCATTAATCATTTCCGGTTTTTTAATTTATGCTGCCATTAGGTTATCGATTGTAGGTTATCATCGGTTATTTGTACTGCCATCTTTGTCATATCCGGTAATAACTCTTGCAACGGCATTGTTTTCAGGCTTTGTTGCATTAATAACAGCTATTTACCTCAATAAAAAAGGCAAAAATATACACTCAGAAAGCTTGATAGCGAATAGTAAAGACAGGTTGAAGGACGTTTTTGTTGCAGGTGTAATTTTTGCAACATTGCTGTGCACTTACTATGGAGTGCCTTATGTTGAAGGAATAATAACAATACTGATTTCACTGCTAATACTAAAAATGGGTCTTGGAATAGTGAAAGATGCCGTATTTGCTTTGATGGATGTTAGCCCAAGTAAGGAGATAGAAAAAAAAATAGGCAAACTGCTTGATTCTATGCCTGGAGTGGAGAGTTTTTCTGATCTAAAGCTAAGGAAGGCAGGTCCCTACATTTTTGGGGAGGCTAAAATCAAGATAAGAAAGTTTGTAAAAATTGATAGAGCGCATGAGATAGCTGAAAAAATTGAGCAAAAGATAAAGAAAAAAATTGAGCAGGTTGAATCCTTGATGATACACCTTGAGCCTTTCAAGGCTGAACAGCAGAAAATAGCGATTCCTCTGAATGACGAAAAGGGGCTTGGCTCAAAAGTCATGTCAAAACTTGCAAGGGCGGATTATTTTATGTTTGCAACAGTGAAAAAAAATACAGTATTAAAGTATGATATCAAGAAAAATCCTTGCAAAGGGAAAAAAGTGAGGGCTGGACTGGCAATAGTTGATTTTCTTCTCAAAGAAAAAATAGATGTGCTTGTTACGAAAGAGATTGGAAAAATTGCTTTTCATATTTTAAGGGATAATTTGATTGATGTGTTTAAGACCGAGGGAAATACTGCACGGCAGGTATGTAATCTTTTTATGAGTGGTAAGCTTTTAAGGCTTTTAAAGCCGACAAAGGTGAAAGAATGAGAATTGCAATTTCGCTTATGGAAGATGAAGGAAAAGATTCAAAAGTGGCAGAGCATCCTGGAAATGCAAAATTTATCGCAGTATATGATTCTAATAGCAAAAGCTTGGAAGTAAAGCCTATAAAGCAGATAGAAGGCTGTGCGCCGATATTGACTCTTATGGAATCAAAAGCAGATGCGTTTTATTGTTTTGAGCTCGGGATGAGAGCAGAAAAAATATGCAGGGAAAAAGGCATACGGATTCTAACAGGAAAGTTCAAGTTTGTGAAAGAAGTTATGGAAAATCTGGGCGAGCTTGAAGAATTGGAGAAGGGATGCGGACATTGAAAATGAGAGTTGCAATCACTGGAGGAAAAGGCGGCACGGGTAAAAGCATGGTAGCTACCGCGATTGCTGATTACTTGGCAAAGGACAAAAAGGTTTTGTTGCTGGACCTCGATGCAGATTGCCCTAATGACCACTTAATTCTATCTGTTGAGCTCAAAAAGGAAAAAGATGCTGTTAACATGCTTGCTGACATTGATTATAGCAAGTGCGTGAAGTGTGGAAAATGTAGTGAAGTGTGTAAGTACAATGCAATAGTTCATGTGAAAGGCAAAAGTCCTGTTCTCATTCCAGAGCAGTGCAGCGGTTGCGGTGCCTGCATTATTTCCTGCCCTGTAAATTGCATTCGTGAAGGTAAAAAAATTATTGGAACAATTTATTCCGGACAAAAAGGCAATATCGGGCTGATTTCCAGCGACCTGAAACCAGGAGAGCCTTTGTCAGAGTTTGTTGTTAAAGAAGCTAAAGAATTTGCCAGGTTAAAAGAGAAGGATTATGATGTTGTTCTGGTTGACACTGCTGCAGGCACGCATTGTCACGTCATTTCTGCCTTAACTGGCTGTGATCTTGCATTTGCAGTCACAGAACCAACTCCGTTAGGAGCGCACGATTTAAGGCTCATACTTGACCTTCTGAAGATTCTCAAAGTGCCTGCAAAAATCGTTCTTAATAAATCAACTGTTGGTGATAAGAAGCTGATTAAGAAAATAGCGGAAGAGTATGGAATTGAAATATTTTCTGAAATTCCTTATGATAAGGCAATCATTGAGGCTTATTCCAGGGGAGAGCCTGTTAAAAATGAATGTATTGAAAAAATTGCAGGGTTTTTGGAAAAATGAAGCGGATAACAATTCTTTCAGGGAAAGGCGGGACAGGAAAAAGTACGGTAACCGCTTCTTTGGCAGTTATGCTGTCCAGGAATAAGAAAGTTGTGGCTGTTGATTGTGATGTTGATGCTCCGGACCTTGGCTTGTGCTTGGGCGTGCAGGATAAGGATTATGAATGGACTCCGATTGAGACTGGTCAGAAAGCAGAGCTTGATGAAAGTAAATGTGTGCACTGCCAGGCGTGCAAGGATATTTGCAGGTTTGGCGCTATTGGCTGGGATAAAGTTAAGAATCAGCCAGTTTTTAACAGGCTGCTTTGTGAAGGTTGTGGTTCCTGCAAACTTGTCTGCCCGATGCAAGCAATAAATCTTGTGGACGTGGAAAATGGAAGGATAGGCCATGCAAAAACAAAGTATGGTTTTCCTATTGTTACAGGACAGCTAAAAATTGGGGAGACTGGCTCAGGTAAGATTGTGCTTTTTATTAAGACAAAGGCAGAAAAACTCGTTGATAAGGAAAGTATGGATGTATTGCTTGCTGATTCTGCCGCAGGTATAGGCTGCCCTGTCATCGCGTCTATTAATGGTTCTGATTTCGTGATTGCTGTTACAGAGCCGACACCTAGTGCGTTGAGCGACCTTAAAAAGGGGTTGAAGGTTGTTGAGCATTTCAAAATACCTTATGGCATCATAATAAACAAATGGGACATTAACGAGAAATTCAGCAAAAAGATAGAAGATTTTGCTAAAGAAAGTAATATTTCTTTGCTTGGCAGAATTCCTTATGATGAAGATTTTGTAAATGCGTTGGTGAATTTGACTCCTGCGGTTGTTTGGAATAAGAAGTTCGAGCCGGTGTTCTCGGAAATTTTGGAAAAACTTGATTTAAGATAACATAAGCACTGAGAGAAATATTTATATACGTAAACCAGGTATTTAAGTAATTAAAAAAAGGCATGATATGAGCAGTGTTTTTTGGATTGTAATGTTAGTGAGTTTTGCAGCTTGTTTTGTTACAACTATTGGGATTCTCGTAATCAATAGATTTGCACGTTGGGGAACTAAATATGTTGCTTATTTTATGGCATTCGCAGCAGGAGTGCTTATTACTGTGTCTTTTACGCATATTGTTCCTGAGTCTTTTAAAATGAATGAACATGCACCCTTGTATTTACTGGCAGGTTTTTTACTTCTTCACATATTCGGTTTAATTATCGGGTATAAGCATGCAGGAAATAAATATCTTGAAGGGCATGATTTTGGAATTATACCGATGCTGGGAATAGGTTTTCATTCGTTCATTGATGGCATCATTTATTCAGTTACTTTTAGTGTGAGTTTTTTTACCGGAATGCTGGCGGCGATAGGAATGGTTTTGCATGAATTTCCTGAAGGGATAGTGACCTTTCTTTTCTTGCTAAAAGGAGGTTTGAAAAAAAATAAATCAACGTGGTATGCTTTTTTGGCAGCTGCAGTATCAACGCCTTTGGGAGCCTTGGTTTCTTATCCTTTTATTTATAAATTAAAAGGCGCGCCGTTGGGAATGTTGCTGGCAGTTTCAGCAGGCGCACTGATTTACGTTGGAGCCACACACCTGCTGCCAGCAGTTAAGAAGGAAAAGAAAAGGTATACTTTGCTGGCTTGTGCTGCAGGCATATTAGTGGCTCTTGGGATAGTTTTTGCGCATAGCTAAATGTTCACACATTTCCATCTAGCAAGGTTGAAAAGAAAGTGCGGTCGTACTTTTACAAAAGAGCCGATAGAAAACCAGCAACGTCCATGTTACCTATTAAAAACATAAAATTTAAATATAAATAATTATAGAAAAATAAAGGTTGAAAAATGAGAAAAGTGACCTTACTTGCAGTATTTGTTTTTCTGGCTTTGGTAGGCGCTATTTTTCTTTTGTCAGATAAAGCGAATCCTGTCGGCTCTGTTGTTTCAGACTCAGAAAA
>JBFYLW010000017.1:0-9425 GCA_041305185.1 Nanobdellota archaeon | reverse complement strand
TTTTGAACATGAGACTGGAGGAGAGCAGCTTCAAAGTATTTTTTACAGTCTTAACCAGTATGGTCTTCTTGATTTTCTTTTGCCTGCTTTGCTGATTTTTCTTGTTGTTTTTGGCATTTTGGGCAGGCTTAAGTTGTTTACAAGGAAAGGTACTGTTAATGGTCAACCGGCTGATGTTCCTGATAAGAAGACTAATGGTATTCTTGCTGGTGTTATTTCTGCTTTAATTGTTGTTCCTCACGTGGTTGGATTGTATCCTGATTATATTGATCCTATTTTGTTGATTTACAAGTTTTTGCCTAATACTGGTGTTTTGCTTGTTGCTATTATGGCTGTTGTGTTGTTGTTGGGTATTGCGGGTGTTCACACAAAAGACAAAGAGGTTAGTTCTTTTCAGATGTTGCTCGGCATTGTTGCCGCTATTATTCTTGTTGTTGTATTTATGGTGAATGTTTTTCCCGACTTTTTCCCTTGGTTTGACTGGTTGAGTCATCCTCAGTATTATGGTCCTTTGATTGTTATTGCTGTTGTTGTTTTGATTATTTATCTTGTGTTTAGGGAGGGTGGCGGTCAACCTGCTTATAAGACTATTCGTCCTTGGATGAGTATGCCTGCTCCAGCGACACCAGCAACTCCGCCTAGGGGGCGTTAATGGCTACTCCTCTTGATATTGGTGCTTTGAAGCAGTTTAGTGGTGTTTTTTCTTTTATGTTTGTTTTAGTGCTTGTTTATGCTGTTCTTTCTGTTACTTCTTGGTTTAAGGAGAGGAAGGGTTTGGCTGGCTTGGTTGCTTTGCTTGCTGCGTTTTTGACTTTGTTTTCTAGTATTGCTACTAAGACTATTAATTTGATGGCTCCTTGGTTTGTTTTATTTGTTATTTTCACGGTTTTGTTTATCATGGTGTTCATGATTTTTGGTTATGATACTAAGGCTATTACTGATTTTGTTAGTAGTGGCGAGTTCGGTGTTGGTATTTGGGTTATGGCTATTATGCTTATCATTGGTATTGGTTCTTTGGTTGCTGTTGTTAATGAGGAGATTGGTTTTCAGAAGTTGACAGAGGGCAATGCTACTATGGATGGCGGGCAGCCGACTACTAATGATTTTGGTTTTTGGCAGACTTTGTTTCACCCTAAGATTTTGGGTATGGTTCTTGTTTTGTTGATTGCGTATTTTACTGTTAAAGGTCTTACTAAGAACGAGTAGTTTATTTTCCTTTTACTGTTTTTGTTATTCTTGATAGTTCTTGTATGTTTCCTGTGAGTTCTGGGAGTACTTTTTGGAAGACTTTTTCCATTGCTTTTACTTCGGTTCCCACATCAAGGAGGGTTTTGTCGTATTCTCCTATTCTGGCTACTATTGCTTTGTGGAGTCCGTCTAGGTCTGTTTTTATGTCTGTTGTGCTTTGTTCGAGCTTGTCTAGTCTTGATGTCATTTGGTCTTTCCATTCGTTGATTTTGACTAGGTCTTTTTGTAGTTCATGCCATTTTTCGTCTATTATTTGTTCTACTATTGCTTCTGATTCAGGGTGTGTTGGTGTTTTTATTTCTGTTCGCTCTTGTGGAGTTTCTGGTGGTGCTTCCATTGGTTCTATGCTTCTTTTTGCTTCTGCCTGCGCTAGTGCATCGTATATTTGTGTTGGTTGGTATCCTTGTCTTTGTAATTGTTGTATTATCTGATTGTTTGATAGTCCTTGTGATTGCATGCTTACTACTTGAGAAATTGGTACTTCTGAGGGCATTGGCTGTGGTGCTTCAGGGGGCATTCCTGCGGGCATGGGATAAGCTGGTGCTTCTGGTGTTTTTTTCTTGAATATGTCCATTAATGCCATAGTATTGCTCTTTTTTGTTTGTTTTAGGTTTGATTGTTTTTAAACTTTATGTAGGGCTGTCGTAGCTTGGTGGTTTTTCTCTTTGGTTTTTGCCTAGTTTTTCGTCTACTATTTTTTCTACTTGGTCGTTTGTGATGAATTTTACCGGGTCCCACAAATCCAGGTATTTTTTCATTATGTCTATGTCTTCTTTTCTTGCGGTGAGTCTTAATTCTTTGATGATTGTGATTATTTTGTCTTCTATTGACTGCATTGCTCTTTTCATTTCGTTTATTTCGTCTTGTAGTGATTTTATTTCGTTCATGGCTTTTTTGTGGTTGCTGAGCATGTTTTGTTCTACTACTAGTGATTTTTTGCGTAGTTCGCTGTATCTTTCCTCTCCTACTCGCATTCTTGCAGCCATTAGGTTTATTTGTTCAGTCATTGCGCTGTCTGGTGCCGCGGGTGGTGTTTTTTGTGAGAAAAAGCCTTGTTTTGCTGGTTCTGGCATTGGTTGTTGTTCGTCTGGCATTGTTTTTCCGCTCTTATGCTGGCTGTTATGCTAAATGTTTATATATTATCATTCTTAATCACGGAATATTATAATTAAACTTGCGTGACTCTATGTTAGTAGTAAAGAGGTGGGGTAGTGGAATGCGGTAAGTATGATGTTATTCGTGAGGGCGAGGAGATTACTCTTCGTTTTGATTGTGAGGGTTGCCCTTTTTTTCCGAGTTTGGAAGATGAGCCTAGGGTGATGTCTCTTGCAATTAATGCTCTTGCAGAGGTTGGTACTGTTACCCAGCTTGTTTTTGTCCAGAAAAGGGATATTGAGTATGGTGAGGACCAGGTTCAGTTGTTGTCTGAGCTTGCTGCTATTTACAAGCAGCTTGTTGCTCAGAAGTTTGCTTCTGGCATGCTTTCTAGTCCTGCTTGTTCGCGTTGGGTTAATCCTCGTTATACTTTGATTCAGGACATTCTTTATAGGACTTTCAAGTCTGATCCTATTGCTGCTTATGTTGAGTTGAAGCGTTTGGCTCGTGAGGAGAAGCGTCATATTGATGAGGGTATTGTTAATCAGGAGGGTGTTCAGTGTTTGCAGAATTATTACAGGTTGTTGCAGGATACTATTGGCCTGCTTGAGCAGACTAAAATAATCAAGCTTGCTTTGCCTTTCCTGCCTGGCTTCCAGCTTGGTGATAGGACTGTTTATCGCCGTTTGTTTTCTCCGGTTCTTAAGCCTGATTTTATGTTTACCAAGCTTATGGCTTCTTTTCCTTCAGAGGGTGAGGAGCTTGCTAGTTATCAGATTGGTGATACTGAGATTACTGTTTTTCAGATGCCTGAGACTGTGCAGTACTTGTATCATATGGTTCCTTCTGAATTTAAGCTTACTGAAGAGAAGTATGAGTTGTTGGATGCTGCTAGGAAGATAATGTCTGAGCATAAGCCTAAGCGTTCTGAGTTTGTTGATCCTGCGCGTATGCGTCAGGTGTTTGCTTCGGTTGGTTCTGACCTTCTCGAAGAGCTTGCAGGTCATCGTGGTATGCATTTGCGTGCTAAGGATCGTGATGAGCTTGCGAGGATTTTGGTGCGTTATACTGTTGGTTTTGGTCTTGTTGAGGTTTTGTTGGATGATGATAAGGTGCAGGACATCACTATTAACTCTCCTATGGGTCGCATTCCGATTTTTATTGTTCATAATGATTTTGGCGACTGCATGACTAATATTATTCCAACTACGCCTGAGGGCGAGTCTTGGGCTTCTAAGTTGAGGATGATTTCTGGCAGGCCGTTGGACGAGGCTAATCCTATTTTGGATACTGAGCTTATATTGCCTAGTGTTCGCGCTAGAGTTGCTGCTATTACTGCTCCTTTGAATCCTACTGGTCTTGCTTATTCTATTAGGCGTCATCGTGATAAGCCTTGGACTTTGCCTTTGTTTATGAACAATAAGATGTTGAATGCTTTGTCTGCTGGTGTTTTGAGCTTTTTGATTGATGGTAGCAGGACTATTCTTGTGGCTGGTACTAGAAGCTCTGGTAAGACTTCTTTGCTTGGCGGTGTTATGGTTGAAATTATGCGTCGTTCAAGGATTATTACGATTGAAGATACGCTTGAACTTCCTGTTGATGCTTTGCGTAAATTGAATTATAATATTCAGAGTATGAAGGTTGCCAGCGCGTTGACTAGGGGTACCACTGAGGTTAGTGCTGATGAGGGTATTCGTACGACTTTGCGTTTGGGTGATTCGAGCTTGATTGTTGGTGAGGTTAGAAGCGTGGAAGCTCGTGCTTTGTATGAGGCTATGCGTGTTGGTGCTCTTGCGAACGTTGTTGCCGGTACTATTCACGGTGATAGTCCTTATGGTGTGTTTGACCGTGTCGTTAATGACTTGGGCGTTCCTAGGACTAGTTTTAAGGCTACTGATTTGATTGTTGTTGCTAATCCTATTCGTAGTCCTGATGGTATTCACAGGTGGAGGAGGATTACTCAGATTACTGAGGTTAGGAAGTTGTGGGAGGATGACCCGTTGAGAGAGAATGGTTTTGTTGATTTGTTTAAGTATGACCCTCAGACTGATAGTTTGCAGCCGACGAATGATTTGTTGAGGGGTGATAGTGATGTTATCAAGGCTGTTGCTGGCAATGTTAAGGAGTGGGCTGGTAATTGGGATGCTGTTTGGGATAATATTAATTTGAGGTCTAAGATTAAGCAGACTTTGGTTGATACTGCTAAAAAATTGAATAATTTTGATTTGTTAGAGGCAGATTTTTATGTTAGGGCTAATGATGAGTTTCATAGGATTTCAGATGAGGTGCGCGAGGAAATCGGCGTTATGGATAGCCAGCGCATCTTTTTTGGCTGGAATGAGTGGTTGAAAAGAGCTGTGAAGAAGTGAATGATGATTTGATTGCCAAGTACAAGCAGAAGTTGTCTGAGCAGTTGGAAGTTCAGGCTTCTATGCCTTCTTCTCGTTTGTATAGTCGCGAGTATCAGGCTTTCAGGACTGAGATTTTGCCTGCTCATATGAACTTTTACGAGAAATTGTGTAATTTTTGTGTTAAGTTTTTGAATTTGAAGATTAAGCCTGAGAAGTCTGCTAGGACTCAGGAGTTGATTAATACTTGTCATTTGCAGGTTACTCCGGGTGGTGTTGTTGCTGCCAGTATTATTGTTCCTGTAGCATTTATGGCTTTGGGAGTGATGATTTCCCTTCTGATTTTTGACAGTATGTTCTTTACTTTGTTTTGCCTGCTTATCGGTATTTCTGGCATTTTCATTATGCAGAAGATTCCTGACTTTATGGCTAATGTTTGGCGTATGAAGTCTTCTAATCAGATGGTTTTGTGTATTTTTTATGTTGTGACTTATATGCGTCATACTTCTAATTTGGAGCTTGCTATCGAGTTTGCTTCTGAGCATCTTGCTCCTCCTTTGAGTTTGGATTTGAGAAAGGTTATTTGGGATGTTGAGTCTGGCAGGTTTGAGAGTGTTAAGGATTCTTTGGAGAGTTATTTGGAGGGCTGGCGCGCTTACAATCTTGAATTTGTTGAGAGCTTCCATTTGGTTGAGAGTTCTTTGTATGAGACTTCTAATGAGCGAAGGCTTAGTTTGCTGGACAAGTCTTTGGATGTTATTCTTGATGAGACTTATGAGAAAATGTTGCATTATGCTCAGAACTTGAAGGGTCCTATTACTATGCTTCACATGCTTGGTGTTATCCTGCCTATTTTAGGTCTGGTCATTCTTCCTCTTGTTGTGAGCTTTATGGAAGGGGTTGCTTGGTATCATATTGCTGCGTTGTATAATGTAACTCTGCCGGTGATTGTTTACCTGCTTGGCAGGAATGCTTTGGCTAAGCGTCCTACTGGTTATGGTGATACTGATATTTCTGAGATTAATCCTTCTTTAAAGAAGTTGAAGAATGTTATTTTTAAGATTGGGGGTATTGAATTTAACGTTCATCCTGCTTTTATTGCGGTTATTATGGGTTTTGCCATGTTGATTATTGCTTTGTCTCCTTTGATTATTCATTTCTTGAGTCCTGATTTTGATGTTGAAATTGGCAGTTTCAGTTTGCTTGAGTATAAGGAGAGCCAAAAGGTTGCGGGTTTGATTATTGGTCCTTTTGGTCTTGGTGCAAGTTTGTTGTCCTTGTTTTTCCCGCTTGCATTGGCTTTCAGTTTTGGTTTGTACTTCAGGCTGCGTTCTCAGAATGTTATCAAGATTCGTGAAGAAGCTAAAAAATTGGAGGATGAGTTTGCTTCTGCTTTGTTCCAGTTGGGCAACAGGCTTGGTGATGGTATTCCTGCTGAGATTGCTTTTCCAAAGGTCGCTGAGGTTATGGAGGATACTACTTCTGGCAGGTTTTTCAGGCTTGTTTCAATTAATATTGGCAAGCTTGGGATGAGTGTTCAGGAGGCTATTTTTAATCCGCGTTCTGGTGCTTTGGTGGCTTTCCCTTCTGCAATCATTAGTTCTTCTATGAAGGTTTTGATTGAGAGTATTAAGAAGGGTCCTTTGATTGCTGCTCAGGCTTTGCTTAACGTTGCTAGATACATTAAGGAGATTCATAAGGTTAATGAGCGTTTGAAGGATTTGATGGCTGACATTATTTCTGATATGAAGTCTCAGATTGCTTTTTTGACGCCTGCTATTTCAGGTATTGTTATCGGTATTACTTCTATGATTACGTATATTCTTGGTAGTTTGTCAAAGAATATTAGCAATCTTGGTGCTGAGCAGGCTGGTACTCAGATTGGCACTCTTGCTAACTTTTTTGGTGACGGTATTCCTACTTATTATTTCCAGGCTGTTGTGGGTATTTATGTTTTCCAGATTGTTTACATTTTGACTGTTCTCTGTAATGGCATTGAGAATGGTGCTGATAAACTGCAGGAACGTTACCTGCTTGGAACTAATTTGCTGAAGAGCACTATTATGTATTGTTTGATTGCTGGCGCTGTCATGCTGATTTTCAATATGATTGCAGCACAGATTGTTGGCTCTGCTTTGATTGGTATAGAGTAAGAATAAAAAATGGGAGTGGCCGGATTTGAACCAGCGATACCACCGTTACGGAGACTTAACCCTTCAGCGGTCTGAGCTGCACTGTTGTGCATGTGCTCTCCCGGGCTAAGCTACACTCCCGTTAAGCTTTTCTCTCCATAACTTCTTTAAAACTCTTTCGGTTTCACAGGACACTGGACAAGTGCGCGCACAGGGTATTTAAACAAAAACAACCAATATGTTCTTATGGACAAACATATCGCAGAGTTGATTGGAATTATTATTGGTGATGGATTTCTTGACAACTGCCAAAAACATTATCGCATAGGTATTGCAGGCGACCCAATTAATGATAAAGAGTATTTTGGTTATATTCAGTCGCTCATTAAGAAAATTTGGAATAAAGATACTAAAGTCGTGAAAAGGGGACGGGGCATTTACATTATTGTCAATTCAAAGTCTGCATTCATAGAAATAACAGAAAAATACAGCCTTCCAATTGGCGAGGGCAAATGTGCAAAAGTAATTATTCCAGATTCAATCATAAAGGACAAAAACTTAGTGCTACACACCATTCGCGGAATCGTTGATACGGACGGCTCTATTTTTGTTGCTAATAAGCCGGGAAGTCCTAATTATCCCTCAATTGAAATTACGACCTGCAGCTTGAAACTTGCGCATCAGCTTAAATCAATTCTTGGAATGAATGGATTTCGTGTTGCAAATATCTGGTGCGACAAACCAAGAAAAAATAATGCTTTGCCCTGTTACAAAGTTCCTTTGAACGGTCGTGAAAATGTTAAAAAGTGGCTTGCTGAGATTGGATTCTCAAATCCAGTAAAAAATAGAAAAGCTGAAGCTGCAGTGAGTTAATTACTGCACAATTTCGAGCTTTCCGAACTTTCCTGCGCCTAGTTGTTTTTCTCCTTTGAATTCTGATACGTAGCCGTTGATTACGTGTACTTTCATCCCTGGTTTTATCGTGTCTGCCTGCTCGTTCCAGAGTGTCATTGTTATTTCTCCTGATGCGTCTTTTACTTTGGCGTTTGCTACTTTTCCTGATTTTCCGAATTTTTCAAAGGTTCGTGGTTCTTCTATGCTGACCACTTCTACTACCATGTCTATTTTTCCTTGTCCTGCTGCTAAATCTTTTACTTCCATTTTATCCTCCTGTTATTAGCTTGTAGAGTTCGTTTTTGAGCTCGCTGGTTTTTATCCTTTTCTGTTCTGCAGTATCTCGTACTCTTATCGTTACGTCATCGTTTGGTATTGAGTCGAAGTCTATTGTTATGCAGTATGGCACTCCTATTTCGTCCAGTCTTGCGTATCTTTTTCCTATGCTTCCTGATTCATCGTACATTACTTCAAAACAGCTTAGTTCTTTGGTGATTTCTTTTGCTTTTTTGACGAGTTCTTTTGCTTTTTCGTTTGCCATTAGCGGGAATATTCCTGCTTGTATTGGCGCTAGTGTTGTTGGTAGTGAGAGCCATTCTCTGTCTGCTTGTTTTCTGTACGCCATTTCCAGTGCTACATAGAATGTTCTGTCTGTTCCTATTGATATTTCCCATACGTGTGGTATGAATTTTCTGCCTTCTGGCGTTGTGAATTGGAGGTCTGTTTTGCTTGCGTTCATGTGTCCTTTTAGGTCGTAGTCTGTTCTGTAGTTGTTTGCTACTAATTCTACCCAGCCTAGTGATGTTTCAACTTCAAAGTCCCAGGCTTCTTTTGCATAGAATGCTCTTTCTTTGTCGTCTAATTGTCTGAACCTCATTTTTTCAACTGGTATTCCATATTTTTCGAATAGTTGTTGTGTTCTTGCAAGATAGTAAGCAATGAGTTTGCCAGTGACTGTTTTGTCTTTTACTAGTTTTTCTGCTGAAATGTATTCTGTTTTGTCGCTTCCGACTTTCATGATTCTGAGTGCGTATCCTTTTATTTCGTCCCATTTTTCCATTTCGTTGATTTGTTCGGGGTCGAAGAATATTTCTGTTTCCATTTGCGAGAATTCTACTTCTCTTATTAGTGTTTGTCTTGGTGATATTTCGTTTCTGTATACTTTTCCTGCTTGTGCTATTCCTTTTGGCAGTTTGATTCTCATTGTTCTTGCCATTCTTGACCAGTTTGTGAATATCGTTTGGCAGGTTTCTGGTCGCAAATAACATGGTGATTTTGCTGCTATTCCTATTTCTGCTTTTACCATCATGTTGAATTGTCTTACATCGGATAAGTCGCTTTTGCATTTTGGGCATTTGAGTTTGTGTTCTCTTAGTGCGGCTGTGAGTTCTTCTACTGGTGTTGCTTCTTTGTATGGTTTTTTTGTTGTTTCTTCCAGTAGTTTGTCTGCTCTGTGTATTGTGTTGCATTTTTTGCATTGTGTTACTGGATCGTTGAAATTGCTTAAGTGACCGCTTGCTTTGAAAACATCTTCCGGCATTGTGAGTGCGCCGTCTATTTCCAGCATGTCCTCTTTTTGCACGAGTTCTTTTCTCCAGAGTTCCACAATCTTCCTTTTGATTGTTGCTCCGAATGGTCCGAAGTCGTAGAATCCTGCTGGCGCGTTTGCGTAGATTTCGCTTGCAGGATAAAATAAACTTCTTCTTAG
>JBFYLW010000016.1:0-2583 GCA_041305185.1 Nanobdellota archaeon | reverse complement strand
ATTTGACTGATGCTACAAATGCTGTTCAGTCTGTTTTTGCTGATTCAGAATTCATTTATGGTGCCAGCGAGGATGCAAACTTGTACATCTATAACAAGACTGGTTTGGGCTTGTATGCAACGCTTTCGGATGCCAATCCTCTTCAGGCAGTTTATGTTGATTACGAGTATATTTATGCTGGTGGGCCTGGCCAGATTTTGCGTATTTGGAATAGGACTGATTATTCTACTCCTTTTGCCAGCGTTTACAATGTTACAACTGTAAATGACGATATTATTTCAATTGTCAGCGATAATAATTACATCTATGTAGGCGGTAAATGGGGTAATTTGGGATCGTATTACTTGCAAGTTTTCAACAAGACAGCTCCTTCTTTCAAGAATGTCTTTAATTTGTCAGGTCCCGGGAATACGGTACGTGACTTGGAAATTGATGATACTTATTTGTATGCCATCACTCATTATTCTTCATCTTATGGCCGTCTTTTCATTTATAACAGGACTAATTTATCCCAGACTCCCATATCTCGAGCATTGTGCTTGTTTTGCCATGGAAAAGCCGTCAGTGTAGACAGCAATTATATTTACACTTTTGGTCATGATTGGAGCGCTCCTTTCCTGATTGTATGGTACAAGTCTAACTTTTCTGTTGCGTACAATAATACTAATTATTTTAGCGGACTTTTCCTCGCAGGTGATGAGGGCAGTTATGATTATGCGTATGGAGGCGGTTTTGATTCCAGCTGGACTGATGGCAGGATTTTGCAGATTAACAAGACTGATTATTCTGTCGAAGAAGAATATAACATCACTAATTATTATGTTAAGTCGCTGTATTGTGACTCAGATTATCTGTATGCCGGTATTATGGATAATAACATCCCGCCTACTAGCGGCATGATTTCATTGTTCAACAACCCGTGCCTGGATACCCCGCCTGTTCCTATCACAATAAATAATTTGTCAGTTGCGCCTTCAATCATTCCTGTGCCTTCAACTGCCTATTGTTCTGCAAATATCACCACTTCAGAGACTGTTGATAATGTTTCTTTCACAGTTACTTATCCTAATGGCACTGTTGTTTCATTAAGTTCTTCGAATGTCAGTGAGATTTTCAATTCATCCAGTTTCACTGTTGATGTTACTGGTGCTTTCTTGTGCAATGTTACTGCAAATAATACGGCAGGCACTTCTACAAATGATTCGTTGACGTTCTACGGTGGTCAGAAGGGCGATATTCCTATGAATTCTGGTTCTCCGTTCTATACTACAAGCCAGAATCCGAGAAACGGCACCTACCAATCCTGCCTGCAATCCTTGATTCCTGGCGTGAATTGTGATTCTAGCTGGTCTGTTGTTCCTAATGGAACTGTTGGACAGACGTATTTCTTTTTCGGGATTTATAATGGAAATTCAAATACAAACGGTATTAACATAACTATTGGCACTCAGCCTACACCTCCTCCACCCACACCTTCAACAGGCGGTACTGGCGGCGGTGGCAGCCAATATGTTAATGTTCCTCCAGTTCAGGAAATTCAGGCTCCTTCTGTTTGTGTTGAGAATTGGGCTTGTGGTGATTGGAGTGACTGTGAGGGAGGGGTTAAAACGCGTTCCTGTTATGATTATAATTCCTGTAAGTCTGAGAAGTTCAAACCTGTTTTGTCTGAGGAGTGTGTTGTTCCCGAATCTGTTGTTGTTCAGAAGACTGTTGAAGTAGAAGGGGTTTCTTCTGGCGTTAAACTAAAGACGATTTCTGCACCTGAAAGCGAGGTCAATCCTTTAATTGTCAAGCTGGTTGTTTCTGCTCTTGTTGTTTTTGGCATTATTTTGTTGTTGAGTGCTGTTTTGTTCATTAGGCGTCCTTCTGCGCCTGTTGATATTCCATTGCCAAAAATGGAAAAGTTTGAGTTCCGGGCTCTTACCAAAAAGAAGAATTAAGTAACTACTTACAAGTAGCAAATAACCAAAAGGTTTAAAAACCCCTATTGTTTAACAGGCTGCATGGTAGAAAACGGAACTTCTCAGCCTAAAAGAAGGGTAATTTCTATTAATGAGTATATTGAGATGACGAAAAGCTCAGGAGACCTGCTTAGCTTTAATTCTGAGGAGATTCTTAAGGAAACAGATCTTAGGGGATTGCTTAGGGAGCCCGAAAAGGGTTCTGATGATGCTCTCGGAGATAAAGTTAAGACTTTGCATGATGAGATTGCAAACAAGGAGAGACAGATTAGGGAGCTCGAGAAAGCAAGAGAAGAAAGTCTTGATGTTATTCGCGGTTTTGTTGGCGAAAGGCTTGCTGACCATATCAGGGATTTGCCTGACAGTTTGAAAAGGCTTGTTGGTTATGTTAAAACTATGTCTGATAGCTATAAGTCTTTGAAATCTCATTTGAAATCAGCAGAGGAAAATGAGAAAGCAAGGTTGCATGTAGCCCAGGAAGTTGTGAATGATTTCTTCCTGTCTTTTGGCCATATAGCTGATCCTGGTGAAGAAAAAGAGGCTTATAGGTTGCTTGGCCAGCCTGTTGAGAGGATGCTGTCGTCAGATGGTGCAGAAAGGATTAGCGGTCCAGATGAGACTG
>JBFYLW010000015.1:0-17154 GCA_041305185.1 Nanobdellota archaeon | reverse complement strand
TTTTGGATGCTGGCAGGCATGCTCCTAGTGCTGGTAATTTGCAGGATTGGAAGTTCATCCTTATTACTGACGATAAAATGCGCAGGGAGATTGGTAAGGCTTGTGTTGAGCAGTTTTGGGTTTCTTCTGCGCCCGTCATCATCATTATTTGTACAGAGCCTGATAAGACTAAGCGTTTCTATGGTCGTTCTGGTGAGAAATTCAGTATTCAGAATGGTGCTGCTGTTGTTCAGAATATGTTGTTGGCAGCTCATGCTGAGGGTCTTGGCAGTTGCTGGATTGGTGCTTTTGAGGACGAGGCGATTAAGCGTTTGCTTAATATTCCTGATAACGTGATTATTCAGGCTGTTATTCCTCTTGGTTATCCTGATGAGAAGGTTCCTGTTCCTTTGCGTTTCACTCTTGAGAATATTACTTATATTGACAGCTGGGGTAATCGTATTAAGGATCTTTCTGCATACATGGAGTGGTATGGAGAGCACGTGCAGAAAGCCATTCAGACTGGCAAGAAGATGGTTAAGGACTTCGTCAGGAAACTGCAGCAATAATTCTTGTCCGACGATAGGGACGAAAATTTAGAGTTTTTACAAAGTAGTAGCAACATTCGTTTTTTAAATCGTGCATCGTCTATTTTTCCACAAGAAGCAAAGGTTCGTCACTACAACATATAGTTCTTTCTACAAGAATATTTATAAACAGAATATAAATGAAAGAAAATATTGCACTTACTTTGTTGGCGCAAAGTAGTGATCGGTTGTTCAAAGGTTTTGGCGAACATTTGAACGCTGGCGTTTATTATTGATTTTCTCTAACCTAGATGTTGATCTCATTGGCGTGATCACAACACCTTCTAAGGAAGCTGATACACTCCTATTATTTAATTTTTATTTTTAACGTAGGGGTAGTAAAAAAAACACACCTAAAAAACGGGGGGATATGAAATGGATATTTCAATTGAAAAACAGGAAGAAACTTTTAACGGACTTGCCATAGGACAAGCCAATATCAAGGTTATTGGTTGTGGCGGCGCAGGTAATAATATGGTAACCTGGCTGTATAAGAGAGGGATTAAAGGCGCTGAGATTATTGCAGTTAATACTGATCAACAACATCTTAAGATTTCTGAGGCTGACAAGAAGTTCATTATTGGAAAGGACTGCACTCGTGGTCTTGGCTGCGGTGGTTTTCCGCAGAAGGGCGCAGAGGCTGCTCAGGAATCCATTACTGAATTGAAGAATACTTTGAAGGGCGGCGATATGGTTTTTGTTTGTGCTGGCATGGGCGGAGGGACTGGTACTGGTTCTGCTCCTGTTGTTGCTCAGCTTTGCAAGGACATGGGTGCTATTGTTATTGGCACTGTTACTATGCCGTTCATGATTGAGCGTGCTCGTATTGAAAAGGCAGAGCATGGTTTGGAATTGTTAAGAAAAAGTGCTGATACTGTGATTGTTATTGACAATAATCGGCTTGTTCAGATTGCAGGGAACCTGCCTGTTCAGCAGGCTTTTGCTGTTGCGAACGAGCTTGTTGCCACGATGATTAAGGGTATTGTCGAAACGATTGCAATTCCATCTTTGGTAAATCTTGATTTCGCTGATGTAAAGGCAATTATGACTAATGGTGGTGTGGCTGCCATAGGTGTGGGCAGTTCCGACACCACCAATAGAGTGGATGAGGCTGTGAAGGGAGCTTTGCAGAATCCCCTGCTTGATATCAGCTATGCTGGTTCGACCGGCGCTTTGATTCATGTCTGGGGCGGTCCTGACCTGACTTTGGAGGAGATTAACCGTGTTGGTGAACTGGTTACTTCAGAGATGGACGAGGACGCCAATGTCATCTGGGGCGCTCGTGTTTCAGATGATATGAAGGGCAAGCTGATGGTGATGACTATCATTACTGGTGTGAAGAGCTCTGCTATTATTGGTCATCAGACTCTTAACAGGCAGTCTATTAGTGCGCGTCAGATGTCTGACGAGCTCGGCATAGAAATCATTCGTTAAGTTCTTTGCCTTCATTCATACCACCCCCAACGCGCTTGATGCGCAGATTGAAGGCAAATCCTTGGCCCCTCCTTTGGAGGGGTTCTTTTTTTTTATTTTTACGAATTCTACATTAAAAAGTTTAAATTACAATGAGACCGCTAATTCAGTATATGAGAAAGAAAATCCTGAAAGAACTAGACAAGCTCTGTAGTTAAGACCACAATTCTTTTATTGCTTCATCTTTCAGTTTTTGCGTTGATTTTTTGAACTTTAGTTTTTTCATAGTTTGAAGAGTGAACCAGCATTTTATCAATTTTTAGATATATTTAAATACTTCAAGTGATTCTAACTCACTCAAACACACGAAAGGTGAGAAAATGGCAATAAATGTAAGAGCGCAGATTTCAGATTATGCAAGCCGGGTGCTTGGCGTCATCAAGGAGAAATATGGCTTGAAGGACAAGTCAGAAGCCATTAACAAGTTCGCTGAAATGTTCGGCGAGGAATTCGTTGAGCCTGAGATGAAAGAAGAGGCACTGAGGGATTTTATCAGGACCTGCGAGGAGCACTTCAGGAAGCATGGCGACAGGAAGATGTCCTTGAAAGAGCTGGACAAGCTCTGCAGCTAAGATGTTTGACTTTGATCTGACTGATGAACTGCGTTTTGTCATCCAAAAATTGGTGAAAAAAGACAAAAAAAGAGCAGAAATATTAAACAAGAAAATTAAGGAAATTATCAATAATAATGAAAAAACTATCGACCGTTATTACAACTGCAGTTATGACCTGAAAGAATATAAGCATACTCACATCGACAAAAGTTTTGTGCTTTTGTTCAAGGTTGAAAAAAGCAGGAATTTTATCCTGTTTGCGAAGTTTGGACATCATGATGATTTCTTTAAGAAGTGATGAAAAATGAAAGATTTCAACATCTTCAAGATTGAGTACGACTGGTATGAAGGAGAACATGAGGAAATTCTTATAGGCAAAAGAGTAACTGTTGAAGAATTTGAGGAAGACTTGGCAGAAGCCAAAAGGTTTGCTGAAGGATTGAGAGGAAAGAAAGTGGAAGGGGATTATTTTGGTAAAGGATATAGCGTTGAATGCCTTCCAGAATTCTATGAACAGATTCTTTGGTACTTAACTGAAAAGAAAGAGTATGTTTATTGTGATTACGACCATAGTACAAGCTATGCAGTTGAGGATTCAGACAAAAAAAGGATTTCTGTAATCAAGACAGAAAAGAAGACTGTAAGAAGAATGATAAAGAATGATTAAATTTGGCGAATATAGGTCAAAACCTTTAAATACACAAATACCAGTTTTAAGTAAAAAATGAGGCGGGTCCTAGTATTATGGATGTTTTTGGTTCTTTTACCTTGTGTTTTTGCTGTTTGTGGTGATGGCAGTCTTGATCTCGGCGAGGAGTGTGATGCTCAGTTTGATTCTGCTTGTCCTGGCTTGTGTGATCAGAACACCTGCACTTGTATGAAGGATGTTAAGTATGTTTTGCAGGACTTGTATGAAGGTCATAATCTTCTGTTTTCTAAAACGATGGATTTGTCTCATATTTCCAAGGATGCTTCTATGCAGGACGAGTTGAAGGTTATTCAGTATGGTTTGAGGCAGGCTTATGTGAATCCTCCTAATAATTTGTCTTGTAATGTTGTTCCTAACTTGTTTATGATTCCCGCGCAGTATCATCCTTATGGTAAGGAAAATGAGGTTGACCAGTTTAATCATTATTTGTTGTTTAAGCTTAGCGATTCTACTTTTCGTTCTCAGGTTAATGTTTCTACTCTTCAATTCAATGAGTCCAAACTTGTTCAGGGTATTGCTGATGATGGATTGGTTGCTGAGACTTTCTTGTTGTCAGGTCAGGCTAAGTGTTGTGCTTACAATCAGTTGATTGAGCCTAGTGTTTTGAGTTTTAGGATTGAGAATGGCACTTGTGATATCGTGCCTTTCTGCGGTAATGCTATTATAGAGTTTCCAGAGCAGTGTGATGATGGTAATATGATTAGTGGTGATGGTTGCAGTGCTAACTGCAGTACTGAGTATTGTGGTGACGGTATTATTCAGCCTCTTCTTGGCGAGTTCTGCGAGCCTCCTAATACTCCTACTTGTGATGCAGGTTGTGATTTTAATCAAACGACTACGACTTGTCCTAATGCCACTGTTGAGCCTGGTGAGGAATGCGACCCTGATGGTGCTCTTCCTCTTGTTGATCCTACCTGCCCGTTGATGGTGAATGGTTCTCGTATTTGCGGTATTACCTGTCATTGTGAGTATTGTGGTAATGGTGTTGTTGATCCTAATGAGGATTGTGATGATGGTGGTAAGTGCAGTGATAATAATGCTTCTTGCACTCTTCTTGACACTTCTGCTTGTGGAACTCCTGTGAATGCTACTTGTATTTTGTATAATGGTGATGGTTGCAGTGCTAACTGTACCACTGAGTATTGTGGTGACGGTGTTGTTCAGAGTACTGCTCCTCGTTTTGAGGAGTGTGAGCCTCCTTTCAGTCCTGGTTGTGATGGCGCGTGTCATGATCCTTGGTGTGGTGATACTGTTGTTCAGGCTTGGGAGCAGTGTGATCCTCCTGGTCCTGTTGGTGTTGGTATTTGTCCTTCTGGCATTTGTGATGTTGGTTGCGAGTGTCAGAGTTGTGGTAATGGTATTTTGCAGGATGCTGAAGAATGTGAGGTTGGAATTGCTTGTGCTCCTGGATTCTCTTGCACTCCATCGTGTGAATGTCATATGTGTGGTGATGGTCGTATTGGTCCTGGCGAGCAGTGTGGCGAGCCTGGTTTGACATGCCCTGATGGTTATACTTGCAGTAATTGTTTGTGTCGTCCACCTGGAGGCGGTGGTCCTGGTGGAGGCAGTAATCCTATGATGCAGGCTCCTGGTGCCTGTTGTAAATCATTCTCTAGTTTAGGTGGTCAGAAGATTGCTGAGTATTCCTGTTGTGGTGGTCAGGATTTGACTACGCCTACTGGTCAGCATTATAATTGCTGTGTTACTCCTGACTTGCCTCAGTGCAATCCTTATTGCCAGTTGACTGCTTGTGTTCCGCCTTATGTTTTGAGTACTTTGCTTGGTCGTTGCGTTTTGGAGGAAGCTGTTGTTCAGAAGACTCAGATTGCTCCGCAGCCTTCCACTCCTGCTGTTACTAATTGTATTGCTGGTTATGTTTTGAAGGATGGCCAGTGCGTGCAGGAACAACAGCCTGTTCAGCAAGCTCCTGTTCAGAAAGAGGGTAAGATTGTGACTGCTAAGAAGGGTCATATGATTATTATTAATGCAGTGTTGTTATTGGCAATTATAGGTATGATTGTTTACATGATTTCTCGACGCAGGAAGACTCCTGTTGTTGTTCCTCCTGTTCCGATTTCTACAAAGCTTCCTGAAGCAGAAGTTCCCAAATTTGAGCCTAAGAAGTTTGAAACCTCTAAGGTTGAACCTGAAGTTAAAATTCCTTTGAAGAAGATGGAAATGCCGAAATCTCCTAATTATGATAAGGTTGAGTCTGAGCTTAAGGATTTGGAAGAATCTTATGATAAGCTTGAGAAGATGATAAAATCAATGAAATCCAAAAAGGTTTAAATAGGCAGGTATAAGAGGTGAATTAAAAATGAGGCAAATGATTATTCTGTTGGCTGTGTTGGTGTTAGCTGTTGCTGTTTACGCACAGCCAGCTCCTGTTTGTGATGCTGATGGCACTATTCAGCCTGGCGAGGAGTGTGATCCGGGTACTGTTTCAATTCCGGCTAATGATTCTGTTTGTCCTGGCATGTGCCAGCAGGACTGCACTTGTGCTAAGGATGTTAATTTTGCCTTGTTTGACCTTGCTGTTGGTCATAACTTGTTGTTTTCTAAGGTTCAGGATTTGTTGCACATTATCAAGGACATGATTTTCCAGTTGGAAATGAAGACTATTGAGATTCAGTTGACTAATTTTAATTGCAGTTCTCAACCTGTTTCGTTCTGGATTCCTGCTAATGAGGATCCTTTTGGCAAGTTGAATGAGATTGACCAGTTAATTAATTTGTTAATCTATGTTATTGATAAGAATCCTAGCGCGTATGGCAGTCCTGATGTTTCTGGTGCCCGGGCTTATTTGACTGCTGCTGAGAGATGTCTTGCTCCGGATCAGAAGAAGTACAGGCAGGCTTTTGATTGCAAGTGTCTTGCTTATCGTGATTCATTGCTTAATTTGACAGACGGTTCTGTTTCTTGTGACACGAATGAAGTCTGTCAGGATTTATGAGGTGATGTAAAATGAAAAAACTAATTATCATTGCATTGTTGTTGGCTATTAGTGTTGTTGCCCAGCAGAACATGTCTGGCATTATTTCCCAGCCTGTTGTAGGCGCTTTCACACTTGGAGCTTTCCAGTATTGTATTGCTCAGGATAGGCTGATGTTGTTTGGCCCTACTGGTGAAGACGTGATTGGTTATAATGATTGTTTTAGGACTGACTTGTTTGAAGTGAATGGCATGATTGCTGATTGTGAAAATGATGTTTGTAATCTTGTTACCACGTTGAGTGATGAGCTTCAAGCCACTAACCCTCATACCAGTAAGGAGACTGATATGGTTGATCTTTTGCTGGAAGAATTGGATAATTCTACTGATTGTCTTCTTCGCGTTTATAACGGTTCCATGTTTAATGGCACTGAAGGCGAGATTTTTGTAGGTCCTAAAACTTACTTTAATACTGTCAAGCCTTGTTATGTCCGCACTATTACCGCTCTTGGCGGTCTTGAACAAATTTACATTGATGAACCTAATGCTTCTTTCTTTGTCCAAAAACTTCAAGCTCTTGAAGTTGATTACCAACAATTACTCACCATTGAAGACTTGAAAGCAAGTAAAACATTCAACGTCTCCAATTCAACACTAAACGGAACTGTTGAAGGTGCGGTGGGTGGTGCAGAGTCAAATCTTGATTCGCTTGAGTTGACTATTTCTGAATCACAACCTCAATCTGTTTCGCCTCAGGCTACTTCGCGTGTCGTTACTGTAGCTGATTACGATACTGTTGATAGTATTGCTGTTCCGGCACTTGGCAAAATCGTGGTTATGGCTAATATGAACCAGCCCACGCTTTCTTATGGACCAGGAGGAGTTACTATTAGTGCTGACAGCAGGTTTAATGTTATTTATCAGAATTATCAGAATACTGGACAGGGTCAATTCCTTACTTTGATCTTCACAATACAGCCTGGAGCTATGGGTTCATCTCCTGGCTACCAGTTTACTATAAACAACGCAGGTAATAATGATCCAGACATGGAAGCTGTTTATGTCAGAATTGACACTGGTAATAGAGGAGAAGCAGTAGGTTTAGGAGCTGGTCTTGAAAATAACGAGGGTGTTTTTAGCACAGCAGGTTATTCCCAGCCAACGTCTTCAACAACATTAGGAGTTGGTGCACCTCAGGCTTCCTCTGGCAACGCATTGACGAAGTATCTTTATTTTAATGCTGCAGGTGAATTGGTTGTAGAATATGATGCGACTGTCGGTTTAACAAATGCTCTTGCATCTTGGATAGTTGGTCACAATGATCCTGATGGATTTACCTACACTGGCGAATTTGATAATGTCAACAACTGGCTTAACCTAGTTTTGGGCAGTTTCAATGTTGATTTTGTGAAAGGTTATTCTACTGTCAGGGATACTGATAAGGATGAAATGACTGCTTCAGACATTGATGTTGCAGAGACTGATGTTATCTCAACAGCAGGTATTGCTTGGTCAATGGCCGAATATGCCACTAACGATAACAATTTGGATAAAAACAAGAATCAGGCGATACCGGAGATACAGGCAACTTCAAACGTTATATTCGCCAACCCTGCATCTGCTAGCGGTGCGTCTGACACTGCCAGCGTTGATTTGGTGGATCAAGATGACCCTACTAACACAATCAATGTGGCTTTCAAAGTTGCAGTATCCGCGACTTATGACCCACTCGGTCCTATACCTAGTGTCACCGCATTGCCACCAGAGTGTACAGTAAGCAATTTGCCAGTCATCGTTATTGATCCTCTAACAAATTGGGGCTTGTGGAGTGTTATGGTTTATTGTGAAGCAGGCGTCGCTCCCGCAGGTAATACAATCACAGTAACTGCACCTAAAGGTGCAGGAAACACTGTTAATACCAATTTTCTCTTTAGAATAACAAAACCAAATGGTAACGCAGCAACTGGTAATGCCAACCCTAACAATCAGATTGCACTTGGCTCTGCACTCGCTGCACCCGGCTGTATTCCATTCGGATTAGGAGGGATATTATATACTCCTCTTCCACTTGTTGGTGAAAACAATGCTAAATTTACAGGAACTGGTGGCGTATTTCCAGTTAATATTTTAAGCGGACCAGTTAATACAGAGAATACATACGGCAACATCTTATTTGCAGCTAATATTCTCAGCCCCAACGCTAATCCGGCATTTTTCCCATTAAATGCAGGAACCATCACTCAGTATTCCAGTTGCTCCGTTGACGTTCCGGGATTAGTCTTCAGTGGTTTGTTTTCCGGCTCTTTTGCAGCTGTAACAAATCTGGATGTTGCAGTTACTCCAAGCAATGCAGGAATATTTAGCGTTAATATGAACGGCGCTACTGGTGCTGGAGATTTTATGATAGTTTCTCCAACGGGAGAAGCAGGCATATCATCAACTCCAACAGGAGGGTTCGGCATTGAAAACATTAATGCAAGTCCTACTTTGGCTTTGGGCGTTGCTGCTTTGATTGTTTTGATTCTTTTCTTTTTGCTGAGAAAAAGAACTGCTTAAATATTTTTTATTTTTTCTTCTAATTCAGGAACTTGTGTATTAAAGGATTTGAAGTATTCATTACTTTTTGCTTTTTCTTTGAGAACTTCAAGAACTTTCTGAGCGGTTGTTTTATCCTTCATGTCAACTGCTAATCTACATCTTTCCATTAAAAAGTTTGATGTTAGCCCTATATTTTGACCGTTAAGTATGTCTTTTTCTATCTGTTGAATATAATTCATTGCATTATCATAATCACCCATATTTCTGCAGCAAACTTCCAATAGCAATCTATTCAGCAGTAAATCATTTTTGTTTTTTATTTGCTCATTTAGTGCCTCGGATTCTTTCAAGGGTTCTATTGCTTGTTCAAAATTGTGATTATTAATATATGCTGTTCCTAAATTGTTAAGAGCAATAATAAGAGGTCTCATATCGTTTAAATCTTTGAATATTTGTACTGCCTGTTTCGCGTCTGCGATTGCAGGTTCATAATTTTTTCTTGGCATTGTTGAACGTGCATTTAAGATGTGTGCGACTCCCCACTTTTCACCTAGCGAGTTTGCAATTTCGTATGCAAGGTCGTATTTCTGTATTGCCTCTTCTGTTTTTTGCTCTTTCGATAGGACTCTTGCTAAGCTCATTTGTGCTTTCCATTCTGCAGATTTTCTTTTCTGTTCATCTGTAATTCTCTGAATCTGTTTTATTGCTTCTGCATATGTGTTTCTTGACTTGGCTAATTCTCCTCTTAATTCGTAAACAAATGCCAATTTTGTGAAACTACGCCCAAAATATTCTATGCTTGTTTCATCTTCTTTATTCTCGGTTAAGAAGTGTATATCTTTTACGTACTTGACCATCGCGTCTAAATCTACGTTACGATTATATTTTTCAGATGCTGCCCATGTTGACAATATTGCTTTTTTTAGGTCGTCTCCGTTTTTGTAGTCCCAAGCCAGCATTTCTACCTGATCATCCCCCTCCCCATACAACTCCTTTCGTGAATCTCCTATCTTTGTGTGTCTTTTGACTCGTTCGTCTGTTGTTGTGCATCTGTTGTAGACTGCGTTCTTGGTCAAGTTATGTCTGAAGGATATTTTGCCGTTTGTTAGTCTTAGGAAGTCTTGTTTTTGTAGCTCATTTAATATTTCGTTTAGTTCTCCTTCTTGTTTGCTTAATGCTTTTTCAAGTAGTTTTCTTGGGAATTCTTCGCCGAACATGCAGGCTGCATAGTCGAGTACTGTTTGTTTGTTTGAATCTCTTAGATTTCGGTATCTTTGCAGTACTGTTTTCTCTATTAGTGTTAGTCCTTCTCCGATTTGTTCTATTTGTTTTTCGATTTCTTCTGGTGTTTGTGTTAGTTTTCCTTCTTTTAGTAATTCTTGTTGTTGTAAATACCTGACTATTTCTTCTATGTACAATGGGTTTCCTTGTGATTGTTTTTCTACGAAATCGAGTACTGTGGTGTCTTTGGTGTTTGATAAGTGTTTTACGTGGTCTTCTATTCCTTTTCTGGTGAATGCAACTAATTCTATTTTGTCTCCTTTTAGTTCTCTTGAGATTTCTTTTGGTCTGTAGTTTGTTGTTATCAAAGCGTTTGGTAAATTTTGAGCTAGCCATTCTATTCTGTCTAGGCTTGAGGCGTCTGCCCAGTGTACGTCATTGAATATTAACAGTTTTGGTTCATCTGATATTATCTCAAGTAGTGTTTTTCTTCTTGCTTCCTCTAGTTCTTTGCCTGTTTGCGAGGGTTTTTCTATTCCCAGGTTTAGTCCGAGCCAGTGGTGTGTTATTTTTTTGGTTTCTTCTGTTAGTTTTCCTATTTTTGCAGAAGTTTCTTCTTTTGTGCTTCCTGTTTTTATGCCTAGTGCGTTTCTTACGAAGTCTTGGAACAGGTAATCTGGTATGTCTTTTGCTTGTTCTGCTGTGCTTGCTTTGTATACTTTTCCTGCTTGTTCTGCGAATTGTCTTTCAAACTCCTTGGTCAATTCTGTTTTTCCGTAACCAGCATCAGAAATTATGTTTAAGGTTTGTGTTTTGTGGTTGTGGTAGTATGCTCTTATGATGGAAGCCAGTTGTGCTCTTTCGCTGTCTCTTCCTATCAATGTTTTTCTTTTTAATACTCTGGTTAAATTTTCTTCTGTTGGCGTGTAAATTTTTGTTCTTCCTATGCCTTTGAGTTCTTTTTCTAGTACTGCTTTGTTTCCTTTTGCAAAGTCTGTTGAGATTGCGCTTGTGTGTTCTTTTGATGCTGCCATTAGTCTGGCTGCCAGGTTTACTCTGCTTCCTAGCATTGTGAAGGCTTTTCTTTTGTCTGTTCCTACTGGTCCTATGTAGACTAGTCCTGAAGAATATCCTATGTATGGTTTTTTGTCGTCTTCTTTGCCTGCTCTTGCTAGTTGTGTTTGTATTGGCTCGTTTTTGTGTATTAAACGTGGTAATAGCAGTGCTGTTGTTTCTGCTTGTTCTTGGTGTTTTGGTCCTCTGAATCGTGCTATTATTTTTCCTCTGTATAGTTTGTCTATTTCTCCTTCTTGTTCTATTTCTATTAGTTGTTTTAGTAGCATGAAGTGGTTGTTGTATGCTTCTGCGAGTTTTTCTGCGTCGCTTGAGTATGTTTGTGAGAGTTTTTCTAGTGTTGGTAGTTTTGCGAATAGTATTGTTGCGTGTTCGTTTTTTCCTGTTCTTTTTCCTTGTACTTCATCTCTTGTAAAGGGCGGAAAATAGGTTAATAGTTCTTGTTTTCGTGATTCCAGATAGTTTATTGCTTTCAAATAGTCTTGTGGTGTTATTTCTGTGGTTGTTTTTTGGTCTGTTTTGAATTCTGGTTTTGTTATTAGTTCGTTTTTGTCGTCAAAGTGGTATTCCATGCCAGTTTGTAATCTTGTTTTTACGTCTACTTTTACGTATCCGTCTGGGTCTGCTTTGCTTTCTGTTTCGCAGGCTTGTTCTACTCCTGATCCATCTATGACTGCTATTTTTCTGTAATCGTCTCCTACTACTGCAGTGAATACTGGTCCTGTTGCTATTCCTTGTCTTATTTTTAGTTTGATTTGTGTTTTGTCGCGGAGTGTTATTGCTTCAAGGCTGTTTATTGCGTCTTTTACTGCTACTGCTGCTGGTATTGCTAGTTCTGGTTTGGTGAAGGTTGCTACTGCTGCGTCTCCTTCGTGGTATTGTATGTTTCCGCCAAAAGCTTCAAGGAAGTCAAATGCTCCGTATACTTGTTCGCCTATTTTTTTTATCCATCTGTCTGTTGCGAGTTGGCCTTGTTCTAGTGCGTCTTGTGTTGCTGATGTGAATCCTGATATGTCGCATTCGTAGATGGTTTTTATTTCTATTCTTGGTTTTCCTAGTCCTTTAGGTAGAAAGCTTTCTAGATATCTTACTTCATCTAGGAGTTGCCCGTATTTGGTTTGTAGGTCCCCCATAGAGGAGAAAAGGCTTTTACCCTTTATAAAGCTTTCTACATTCGTTACTGAGAAGTGGTTAAAAGAACAAAATTTATATACTGGAATTGGTTATTTAAATTAATGGAACTTGTTACTCTTGAAAGCCGTGTTGCTAGTGCCATTGCGAAAGCCGGCGCGAAGTTTAATGCTGTTATTGTTGACACGGGCTTAATTTCCAGCGCAGGTATTCCGCACATTAAGCATAGGCATCTTGATGATTTTCTTGAATTTTCGCTCTATAAAGCTGGGAAAGAAGTAACTGACGATGAGCTGGTTGAAGAATATTCGAAACTAAAAGGCATTGATGATTCTCAACTGCAAGAATATTTCCAGCTTTTTAAGGACCTCAACGAAGTTAGAGACAAAATTGAGGCGATGCAGAATTGCAAGAGCAGGATTGACAGATTGCTAGGGACAGTTAACGCTGGGAAACGTAAGTTTTTGCTTGCTGAGCTGAGAAAAATTGGAGATAATCTCGAGGGATTTGGAAAGTATTGCGACATATTAAATAATGTTTACGAGTTAATCCTTGAAAAAGAAAAGAAGCGCCCGGAATTATTTAAAATGATAAACGAGGACATATTGGGTTCTGTGAAAGAAATTATTAAAAATCCGTTCCTGGTTTATTTTCACCGTCAGAAAAGGGACTTTACGTTCTGCTCAAACATATATGGCATCTGTTATGTTTTAACCTTGAAGATTGGAGAGTCCGGAGAGGCATACTTGTTCACAGGGTACAAATCCGATTTTAATGTCGTCAAAAAGGACGCCAACCTAAAGAGGATATATGGAAGAGATAAATAGAAAAATCTATATATTACAAAAGCATATGAAAACAATTATGGGAAAAAGTAAAAAAAGTATAAGTATAGATGATTTTGCTACTGCAATCCCTATCAAAAAGCCGATTCTGATAAGAATCCCGTATGAAGGACAAGCGTATAATTGCGAAGTTGAACCTGTTGAGGAAGACAAAACGGTTTTGAGAATCGATTTTACGCCCGACAAGTATCATGTTCAGGGTTTGTTGTTCAGTAATCATGACGAAACAAGAAAAGCCCTCGAAGTAAGAGCCATGCTGGCGCATAGAAATCTATCGCCAACATACTTTGATAAAAAGATTTCATATGCAAGAATGATTGGCGAAGTATCCGCAAGTGCTATAAGAGAGTTTATCCGGGATGCCGTCAACGCCTCGCAAGATGTCGATGCAATTTTATTGCGCTACATAAGCAGCATTTCAAGAAAAGTGGATAAAAGATTTGAAAAATACATTGCATAGTTTGGAAGAATTTCACTAAAATGACACTGTTTCTTATCGGTCTGGGGCTCGCGGATGAGAAGGATATTACCCTTAAAGGTCTTGACGCAGTTAAGCAGTGTAATAAAGTGTATTTGGAGCATTATACTTCAGGTCTTTCCTGTAGTAAGGAAGATTTGGAACAATTATACGGGAAGAAGGTTGAGATTGCTGATAGAAACTTTGTTGAGTCTGCTGAAGTTTTGCTGAAGGAAGCAGAAGAAAGTGATGTTGCTTTGCTTATTATTGGCGACCCGTTGTGCGCTACCACTCATTGGGATATTTTGCAGCGTGCTAAAGAACAGAACATCAAGACAGAAGTTATTCATAATGCTTCAATTATTAACGCAATTGGTGCTGTTGGCTTGCAGGTTTACAAGTTTGGAAAGACTACAAGCATTCCTTTTCCGAAAGAGAACTTTGAGCCTGAATCTTATTACAATATTGTAAAGGAAAATAAGTCAATCGGCGCGCACACATTAGTCCTTCTTGATCTTGACCCGATTAACAACAGGTTCATGTCTGTTAATGAGGCCATTGAACTGTTAAGGAAGATTGACCGTAAGCGTAATGAGAAGGTTTTCCTGCCTAAAGACTGGTGTATTGGC
Source organism: Nanobdellota archaeon (assembly GCA_041305185.1). Taxonomy (GTDB): domain Archaea; phylum Nanobdellota; class Nanobdellia; order Woesearchaeales; family ARS49; genus CABMGU01. Next base: position 3,026 of record JBFYLW010000015.1, on the reverse strand, counting down.
ATTGCAAGGCTTGGCGCTAAAGATCAGAAAATCGTGTCTGGCACTGTGATTGAGGTTTCTGATGCTGATTTTGGCAAAGGTCCTCATTGTTTGGTTGTTCCGGGCAATTTGCATTTTCTTGAAGAAGAGGCTCTTAAGCAAGCAAAATCTTTATAAGTTAAGTGATTGCTTGTTGACAATACAGCCCCGTCGTATAGCGGCCAAGTATAGAGGGCTTTGGACCCTTTGACGGCGGTTCGAATCCGCCCGGGGCTATGACAGAAAGCACTAGGTGCAATTAGGAAACAAAATCGCTGCGGATGAAAACCCAGGCAGACCGCAGTTTGCCGCGGTTCGAATCCGCCCGGGGCTATATGAATTTAGTACAAGGTTTTCGTGAGGATTCGAACTTCTGACAACCGCAGTTGGCTTGAGTTCGAATCAGGGTTTGTATTTGAGGTGAACTGATGTCTGGGAAAAAAACAAAAGTTGTATGTAACCGGGTTTTTATGAATTCGTGTAGATTGAGCTCAATTTATGGATTTGGATTTATTGGAGCAGCAGTATATTACATTTCGACTGCCACTGGTTTTTGGAATGGTGTTTTGGGTATTTTGAAGGCTGTTGTCTGGCCTGCGTTTGTTGTTTACGGGCTGATGAAATTTTTGGGAATGTAGAAGTCTGAGGAAAATGATATGGGAATGCGTACTGAATTTTGGCAGGATTTGAAGGCGCTCGCTGGAGTTCCTTTGTTTGTCGCAGTCATAGTGCTTTTCTATGTTGTTGGAAAGCCTGTTTTTGCTTTTCAGTTGTTTATCGGTCTTGCTCTGGCTTATGCCTTGACTTTCGGCATTCGTACTTTTTACTTCAGACTTCGTCCTGATAAGGAAAAATATTCTACTTATTTCGGCAGAATTAACGCGTCAAGTTTTCCCAGTATGCACGCAATGCGCGCTTCTGTTCTTGCAACTTTGCTGATTTTATTTTTTAACAACTCCTTGCTGACTGTTTTGTTTATTATCGGAGCTCTTGGAGTTGGTTATGCGCGTGTTGCGCAGAAGCGCCATTATACTTCTGATGTTATTGTTGGTCTTGTTCTCGGCGTTCTTATCGCCTTGTTGAGCGTCTGGTTGGTAGCAAGATTTTAAGCGTTAGAAAGACATAAATATTCAAAAATATAAAACACGTTTGATGTCAGAACTTGATGAAGAAATTAAGGAAGTTTCTGTCTTGTTTAAAGATATAACTAAGCACTATTCTAAAGTTAAAGAGCTGCGTTATTATCTTGATCATTATTTAAGTAGATTTGAAATAATATATCAGTGTTATACTTGCAAGCAAAATCAAAAAACAAAAAGCAGATATTGCTATAATTGCGGGAAATCTGATATCAGGGAGATGCTGCATTTTGAGTATGACAAAAATAGCAATGATTCGTATATAAAACCCGGATTTGGAGATGAGACCGCGCGGTTATTGAAATCGCTCATTGATTATTATACTCGCATACTTACTCTTTTGGAGTATGTTTATGGTGAATGGAATATAAAAATTACTTCATTGAACATGCCGTTGTCAGAAGTATATGTGCGTATTTTTTTATTGAATGCTTTTTCACCGCCGCTCAAAACTCCTCAAGATTCTTTTGTACATGGACTTAAAACAGGCTCTAGTCGTTCGTTTATAGGAAGTTTAGATGATTTTAGATATACAATATCAACTATTAAAAATTGGGCTAAGGAAGTTAGTACAACCTTTGACAATCTAAAAAAAACCACCACTGACTTTTCCAAGGAAACAGAATCATTGTATCACGAACATTTTTCATTTATTTTTACCGAGGCTGAGATTTTATCAAAAATGTTTAAAGATGTTCATGCTTTGATTGAAAATGTTAAAGATAGTCCTTTTTTAAACAAAGTATACCAAGCTTGTAAAAAAAGGCAATCATTTAATATTGATGTTCATGCATTTAATCCTCTGCTTTCTGGCAAGATCACAGTAACTGTAAGACACATTATAGACCAAAACCGGCTGGATGATTTGGTCAATACATTTAGGGGATTTGTTCGGGGTGTTGAAATATTTGGTTCATTTGAAAAATATTATGAAAACATGTTTGTGCTCCTTCTTGGTGCAGTCGAAAATTTAATCAGAAACTATTCAAAACTATTTGTGAATGTTTATGGTCCGAGAATAAATATTAATATGTATTTAGATATTGAAAGTACAAAAACAGGAACATCGGCATTTGTTGGTGAATACAAAGAAAAATATTTATCTAAATCTAGTTCTTTCATTAATATAAGAGCACACGATCCTTCTTTTCAGAACTTAGAAATAAACATCTCTCTCGCTTTCCTTTTACAAATGATTGAGGCCAAAGATATCCAAACACTTACGGAAGTGCTCATTCACGAACTTACTCATCTTTTTGATACAAAACTGATTCGGCAATCTTCTAGCATTGAAGCGGATAAGATTAGAAAAGAAGGCATAGCAGTTTTTTCAGAATTTGTTTATGCTAGGAAAAGCCCCATTTTTTCAAAAGTATTTATGCTTATTGAAATATTTATACAACATCCGATAAGCTCTTGGGAAGATGATTACTGTAAAAAGCGGTCACATTCTCATGAGTATTTATTGGGTGAGTTTATGTGTTTTGTTTTCTTCGTTGCCTTGCTTAAAAGAAGATTTGGTGTAGCAATCAATATATTGGAACCGGGTTTTGAAAAACAAATACTTGAGAATCCTGAGTTCTTTGCTTATGCCCAGGTTGTTCTTAGGTATTTAAGTAGCCTTTCTACCAAGGATTTTTTCAGGCTCCATATAAAGTATTCAAACGAACTTGGATTGAAACCAATAGTAACACCAGAAGGTGTTGAAAACATTTAGTCGCAAGGTTTATAAGTTAAAAAACAATTGCTCTCTTTATGGGTTTGTCTAAACCGCAGGCGTTTGTCCTGTTTGCCTTGGGGCGGTGTTATGAGGAGTGTGACCGTCGTTTTGCAGATAAGCCTCTTGTTGTGAATATGAATAAGAAGGCT
>JBFYLW010000014.1:0-18083 GCA_041305185.1 Nanobdellota archaeon | reverse complement strand
ACGTTATCATTTACGACATTAATGAACGCCAAAGTACCAACCTCGCTGGGCTTGGCAGTAATACCGCTAATACCACCCAAAACACTAACCCTCGAAACAACATCAGACTGAGACCAATCAGTGATGTTATAATAAACAATAATTCTACCACCACCACCGCCACCACCACTAACACCACTGCTATTGTAACCCTTGCCACCAACAGCAGACAAAATACCACTACCAGTAAAATTATATGCATTGATGAGAATAGCACCACCACTACCACCACCAGTAGCCCAACCAGTGCCAAGGCCGGTGCCATTAGTACCATCAGAAACAATCTTACCATTAAGCACTAAAAAGCTAGTCGCATTAATGACAACACCACCGCCACCATTACCACCACGACAACCACCAACACAACCACCACTGGAAGCTAAACCACCGCCACCAGAACCCATATCAAGAGGCAGGAACGAACTATTATACCAGTTACCACTAAGACTATAAGTACCTGAACCATCGCCTCCTTTACCACCATAACCACCACCACCAGTAGCTCCTGAAAAACTACCACCATAAGCGCCACCAGGACCATAACCAGGACTATCAAAACCGCCCCAGTAACCATAACCAGTAGAATTAATCTGCGAACCAGAATAAACAGTAAGCTCCTCAGCCATAATCAAAATAGACTTGTTACCATTAGCAGTACTGTTAACATAAAGAACAGCATTATTAGTAACAGTAATCACCTTACAAATCAAATCAGAAGTAATAGTTCTTGTGGAATCAATAATCAAAACACCGCCAGCAGTAGCGCCGGTACAATTCGGATAAGACTGATTGATAGAAACATTATTCGAAGGCTTGGTCAAACCATCCATAAAACCATCATTAGGCGTTAAATCAGCACGCCAAACATCAAAAGCAGACTGCTCCTCCAAAACAATCTTATCATACTTTGGAGCACCAGCATTATAATCAGCAAGAACCTGCTGAGAAGTCAAACTACGATTGTAAATACGGACTTCATCAATAGTGCCGTTGAAGAATGATGTTGAGCTATCGGATGTTGTGCCGTCACCTCTATCAGCAATCCTAAACGGACGAGCATTCACCCCGTTCAACAGATTTATTGTTGAAGCATTATTGTCAAGCGTTCCATTCAAATAAATCTGATGATACTGGTTTCCCTTAAACACATAAGTGACGTAAGTCCACGCATTAAGAGAAACATTGCCAATACTTGTAATCGAACTAGCAGTGCCAGATGACGAATTAAATATTACCATTGTAACAGTTCTTGTATTATTACCGATTGCAATCTGCCAACCCCTATTGCCTGCAGTGCCCATCTTTCCAGCAATCCATTCCTGAGCACTAGAATAAACACCTGTTCTTGGATACACCCAAGCACTGAAAGTAAACTCGCTGAAAGACTGGTTCAAAACATCTGAGTTCACTTCAATATAATCATTAACGCCATCAAACTCATACGCGCCACCAAGTTTTCCAGAGGCAGTGTAAACAGCACCACTAACATTACCATCATTGCCATACGGCGAGTAATCAATAACAGTCGGCGGAGCACCCTTCTTGTACAAATCCCGAACCTCGTAAGAACTCAAAGCGCGATTGAAAACGTGGACTTCGTCAAGCGTTCCATTAAAGTAATTATTTGAATATCCCAAAAGACCTCTTCCAATCAACAAATCATAACTCGAACTGTTAACAGTGCCAGACAGGCTTCCAACAGAAGCCTGCTTTATTCCATTAACATACATGGAAATCGCACTTCCATCATAAACGCCTGCAACATGATACCACACGTTCTTTGACAGGTTACTATCAGAAACTATACTTGCAGTCGATGTGGAATTGAAAACCTGGAAAGACAACTGCGAATTACCGCCTCCGAAATTAAACTGGTAAGAGCCTGAAGTGCCATCGCCAATGCCCTTAATAATCGGAATATCATAAATGTGCGCAGTAACATCATGATAAGGCCTTACCCAATAGGCGATAGTCAACTGACTCATTCCATCCAAAACAGCATTGTCTGAAACGTTAATATAATCATTCACTCCATCAAAATCATAAGCACTCTCAACCTTTCCAGAAGCAACATTTACCGGCCCGTATAAAGTTCCATGATTGTTATAACCAGAAAAGTCCTTAGTATTATTCTCAAAGTACATAGCAAGCACGGTATTGGAATCAACAACAGAATGACGGTTAAGCAAACCATTAAACGGCATATTCAAGAGAGTTATAGACGTGCCATTCCTATACCAGTTAGAAATGTTAACAACAGGATCGCCATCAATATCAACAACATTCAAGGGAACAACAGTAAGATTTGCATCAAAACCACCAGTCAAACCAGGATTATTCTGAGTAGGAGCAGTAGTAACCTGCAAACCATTAGACATCAAAGCAGGACTTTCATTATAAGCATCATTCACAGTATTCTCGGCATACCAGACATCAGCACGCGCAAGCTCCTGAGAAACAATCTTGTTATACTTGGCAATACCTGAGTTGTAGTTGGCAGCAATCTGCTGGGGAGTCAAAGCGCGGTCATAAATAAGAACTTCGTCAATGGTGCCGTTGAAAAAAGTACATGGCGAACCGTATGAATCCAAACCCGCACCCACCAGTACAGGCCAGTCAGTATTATATATAGAACTACCTGAAAAGTTTTCAGAAGAGTTCAGCGCTCCGTCAATATAAAGCAAAACTTTCGTGCCATTCATAACTCCGACCAAATGATACCAAGTATCATTTGTTATATTTGAAGTTGAAGAGGCAACAAACCAACCTTCGGTTTCATTGAATGCGTTGAAAGTCACAATTCCGTTCGGTTCAACAGCAAAATAATAAGATGCATTCGGCCCTGCGCCCCATTTCATTTTTGCCAAGGGGCGTGTTTCAACTCCACTCCCATTTTCAAAACCTTTAACTTTAATCCAAAGCTCTGCAGTCAACTTTTTCATACCATCAAGGGTTGGGTCATCAGCTATCGAAATAAAATCATCAACACCATCATACACATAAGCCCCTCCAGAAATACCAGAACTCGTCCAAACAGGAGCATAACCAGAAGTACCATTACCCAAAGTACCATTATTCAAATAAGAAGAATAATCCCTGATAGCTCCTGCTGCCAAAGAAACAGTATTCGTATCAAACGGCAAATTCAAAACAGCATAAGAACTACCATTCCTGAACCAGTTAGTAATATTCGTGAAAGGCAAACTAGAAGCAACATTAGGAGTGACAGTCAAATTCTGAGACAAACGATTAGTGCCGTCTGTGCTGGTCAAGACGGGCTTGGTTTGGTTAGGAGGGAAATAATTAATTGTCATACTGCTTGAATTAACACGGCTAGAATACAGCCAGCCATCAAAGAACCTCAACTCACAATTCCAAACCTCGTAAGCCTGAGTTGTGTTAGGAGGCAAATACGTCACATAAGCATTAGACCCATTAGCAACAGCACTAACATAACCCGTACGATTCAAAACACCATTCTTGTACCATCTATACTCGGCATCAAGAAAAGCATCTTCAGCATCATCAACATTCCCGCGACAATACAAGCTCTCATTAGAATAATTAGTACCATACTCGGAAGACAAATTAACACTGATAAGATTAGGAGCTGTGTTGTACACGAGATACGCAGCACCGCGGGTGTCATTTGCAATAATAGCGCCTGCCAGAACCTCTACAACACCATCATTATTGGTATCACCACCAAAGTCTATCGAACCGGCAAGATTATCATTACGCGTTGAATAAGCCTGACCCTGACCATACCACCTGGTATAATTCGCTGTTGTATCGCTTTGGGTAAAATTCTTGCCAGACCAAATTTCCAGCAAACCCCTATTTTGATCCCAAGAATACAAATCCCACGTAGGAGTACCAATCACAAAATCAATCTGAGAATCATTATTGTAATCATAACCGGACAGAACACCACCACTGCCCCTATCAAAATTAGTAGTGCCAGGCCAAGAAGCATTATACGTGCTGGCATTACTCAAATTATAATCAGAATTCCACGCATTAGAACCGTAAATCAAATAAACATTTAAAAAAGCCCCACCATAACCTTTTCCCAAAAACAAATCATCATTTCCATCATTATTAATATCGCCAAAACCGTGAATACCTGGCGAAATAAGCCAGCTCGCATTCCTGGCAGAAGTAATATTGTTAGTGCCAGACCAGACCTTTCCAAAAACAAGGTAGGTCGTATCGATTGAACTATAATAGCATCCGGAATCAACACAGTTTCGCGCGTGCATAACCATATCATCATAACCATCGCCATTAAAGTCACCGCCCTTCCTGTTCTGATGATGACCTGCATCCAAGAAACTCTGAGGACCTTTTCCATAGAAACTGGCATTAGCCTTTGTGCCGATATTCCCTCCAGTCAAAGGAGAGCCCTGACCGTACAACAAATAAACCTTCCCACCCTGAGTTGAAACAACAGGGTCACAAGCACCCATATTTGATGCGGAAATAAGCATGTCGTGATAACCATCATTGTTAACATCACCAGCATCAGCAAAATCATAGCCAAGACCATCATTACAGCCGGAATACTCGGAAGTCCAAGTGACGTTAGCAGCAGCACTGATGTTGTTGTTTCCAGTAATATACCTGCCATAAATCAAATACGCTATTCCATAAGTCTGCATGTAATTATCAGGATAAGTGGGAGTTCCAGTCAAAACGTCATCTTTTCCATCATTATTGAAATCCCCAATTGAAAAAGTACTAAGAGTTGAATTAATAGACTCGCCATAAAAGCTGGCATTAGCATCACTGGTGTTCAAAAACTTCTTGCTGAGCGGACCATAGAACAAATAGATTATTCCGGTATCAAATCCAAAGTCATCGTTGCGGGAAGCACTGATAAGAACATCATCATAACCATCTCCATTAATATCCCCGAAACCAACATCACCACCCAAGTAATTATATTCGCCTGCCGAGCCATTAGTCCTAAAATCATACTTTTCACCCTCAGTTATAACTCTTTGAATACCTGCCAGATTATGTGCGTAATCAACATCATCACCAAACCTGAACTCAAGACTGTGTTCTCCCTTAGACAAAACCCTGCTAGTCTCATAACCAGTTCCTGAACAACTATAATTCTCAACAACGACAGAACTGTCAATAAATGAATAATTCAAGATTTCATCGCCACACTTTACCTCCAAGAATTTCAAATCATAATCCAAGTCAGCATAATCAGTCCAAGAAGTACCATTCGTGGGGGTAATAATCAAATCAGCAATACCTGAAGTATTAAACTCAACAGTCCAATTATCATAAACCATAGGATAACTTTGAACGTTAATAACAGCAATATCCCCACCACCATAACCAGAAAAGTGAGTGACTGTGAAAGACACATTAACATCTGATAAACTGAAAGGAACACTTGTAACAACCCAATCACCAACACAATCCTTCAAAGCGAAATCAAAGTCTGAGCATTCAACAATAGCAGTAACATCATCAATCCTTGGCAAAGTAATAGTCGCGCTCTCCATATCAATCGGCTCAGCAGCAAAAATTTCTGTTGTAAGAACTGTGTTTGAAATCCAGTTGAACAAAGCAGTAATGTTGGCAGAGTTGACTCTTCTAACGTAAACAGATGCATTCTCTTTAGTAATCAAAACATCAACAAACTCATCATCACGGTCAATAATCTCATACTGAACAATATCCTCAACACTATCGTTTCCAGTCTCGTTCTTCTTAGGCTTTTTATCCTTCTTACCTTTTTTCAAAACCTCTTTATCATTCAAATACAACTTGGGAATCTTCTTACCAAACCTGAACTTTTCAGAAGCATCACCAACATGCAATTCAAACTCAGGAATGATGCCGTCATCTAATGTGACCTCGAGAGTAATATTTTCAAAAGGAACTGCGAGCTTGGTACTCAAATCATAGTCAGCACTGGAATTAACATAAACACGCTCATCACCTGTGGAATTATGATAAAACACTAAAGTCAAAGTATCATTATCTAGAATGATGCTGGTAAAGTTAACATCAAAAAAGGCATCATCTTCAATCCTTGAACCAAGAAGCTTATTACCCAGCTTAACAGCATCTTTTAACTCAGTTTTATGTTCAGGCAAGGTGAGATTCAAAACAGGAACTTGCATTGTCTCATTCTGAACAATTTCAGGAGGACTAATTGTTTCATTCTCTGGAATATTAAACGCAGGAGGAGGTATTTCAGGCAGGGGTTCAATTACAGGAGGAGAAATCACCATTGTCTCGTTTACAGGAATCTCGCCCTCCGGCGGACTTGCACTCTCAACAACAGAAATAATGAAAGACTCCTGCTCAATATCATCAAGAACTATGCCAGTAACATTAATCTGCTGGCTTCCAACAAAACCAGAAAGAGGAGTAATGTTCATAATTCCAGATGAAACCACAACGTCCAAATCAAAAGCGCCATTAACAAGATAAGCTCTTTCAGAAGCATTCGAGAAATACCCTGCAAGATTCACAGAAGAAGTCTCACCAGCATAAACAGAAATCCTGTGACTATCAAACGCAGCAAAACCAGTAATATCAGCATCATGGAACGCAGCAATACCAACAATTACCGCCCACAAACCAATCACAAACACCCAGTAAATCCTGGTATGCCCTTTAGAGAATAAGTTAGATAATAAAAAAGGCAGCGCCGAACTGCGGTTCGGCTGGTCTCTTTTTAACAAGTTAAAAAAAGGCTGGGAAGAACGCCTGTGTTGAGCTATCTTACCGTCAAAGAGGTGGCAAGAAATGTCACAAACGCCTTTTAACCCCCCAGCCCCATACGAAAAAATTTGAAGAATAAACTTCGCCGCGCCTGAGCAATGCCCAGGCAGCGCGGCGAATAAACGAGGAATGAATAGAATGCTATTTAGAAAGAACGCAAATATGGATATAACTTTAACCCCCTTTTTAACTAAAATAAATACCACCCTCTTTGACTTAGCTCAAAACAGTATAGTAATAAGCGATTTATAAAGGTTTCTATGCCGTATTAAACGTATAATAAACGCGATATAATATTATTAGACATCAACCATAAATCAAAGTGGAGGCAACACCATGAAAGACATCACAAAATATGCACCATGGCTACTGCTATTAAGCGGACTATTATTATTTGTGCCGCGAATATATGGCTGGCTAACAAACCTGACTGGCGGAACGCCATACATCCAAATCGTAATAGGCGCGTTATCAGTCATTGTAGCATTATTAATCCTAAAGAAGTAATTCATGCACAAACAATAAAAATACCACATTCTCAATAAGAGCAATATGCACTTTAAAGAAATATTCATCCATAAAACAGACAACACTGCAGTTCAACTATTGAGATATGCACTGGTTGGAGGAACAGCCACACTAATCGACTTCACATTATTGTATGCGCTCACAGAATACCTGAAAATACACTACCTCTTATCTGCAACCATAGCAGTTACCATAGCCCTAACTTACAATTACCTATTGTGCATATCATGGGTCTTTGACAAAAGAAAACTCAAAAACAAAATTGCAGAATCACTAATCTTTCTGATAATCGCGATGACAGGAGTTATACTAAACGGAGCAACAATATATATTCTGACTGAATATGCAAAATTTTACTACCTAATTTCAAAAATATTTTCAACAGCCATCATATTCTTGTGGAATTTCTTTGCAAGAAAAACAATACTGTTCAAATGAGCCCGCCCAGACGCCAAACAAGTTTGTCGAGCCTGTGCGTGCTCACCTGCATATTTTTGAGAAAGAGCTTCGCTCTGTAAGATAAACTTATAGGGGTTATTATTTTTAGTCCTGCTTAAATTCTTTTGCCTAAAATGCCTTTGCGTGTGGTTTGCATTAAGAAACCAGTTTTTCCTTAAGCCGTTTAATTATGTTCTTGAACTCAAGCTCATTCCTGTCAAGATAATCCTTCTTTATGCTGAAACCTCTGTAATTGATGTCATTTCTTGCTATTCTAAGCTCGTCTATTTTTTCTGTTTCGAAATCAAAATCCTCAAATTTTTCCTTAAGATAAGCAATCAGGCATAAGTGATTGGTGCAGTTAAAGCCATTCTTGTAAAGATGAGCAAAAATCAATTCCTTAATGATATCATAGTATGCCTCGACTTTAAGAGTGGTAAACTTGTCGTCAACAGGCTTATTCCAAAACTCAAAACGCAATTCTGCCATTTTGAGCATTTGCGCAGCCCTTTCCCTATCAGGAACACTCTCAGTAAGAATATTTTGTTCAACACATTCTTTCCAGCTCATTTTCTCAGCCATATTTTTCATCCCCATTAACTTTTATGAAACCATAAAGAACAACACCATTAATGATATTATTCCTCAACTCCTTTGAAAGACCATTAATATCCCGCTCAAAAAGCAAATTAATCTTCCTTCCAAACATTTTCTCAAACTTCCTGAGATCAAGCTTTGATGCTTGAGCTTCAACAAAAATATCAATATCACTCTTCTCAGTAAAAACCGCCTTAGCACCGCTCCCAAACAAAACAATACAAGAAGGAAAAACCTGCTTCTGAATAAAATCTATCGCGCCTGAGTCAATCAGCCTAAAAACCAAATAATTCCTCTTATAAAAACGGTATTTCTGGCTCTCAGTATTGGCATAAAAAGTAGGATACAAAGTCTCCTTTTTCTTCTTAATCAAACCAAGCCTTGCCAAACCATCAACATAATTCAGCACAGTAGCATGGCTCAACCTCAAGCTTCGAGCAATACCTCTGACTGAGAAATCTTTGCCAGGAAACTCTATAAACAACTCCAGAATCTTGCCAGCCTTGTTTTTGAATAAATCATCCATCTTAACCACTTGGTCAAATAATTGACCATCTGGTCAAAAAAATGACCACAAGTATAAAAAACTTTTGATACATCGGAAATATACCACCAGTCTATTTGACTGGTGGACAAGGATCTCGTAAACCGTTATGGTATATTTCCGAGTGTGCTCAAGAACCACCCGGTCATATCAAACGATGATTCAGCTTTTGCTTCATGCCACCGGTCTTTGACCGGTGGTTCTTGACATCCAGCAACACTGGCAAGAACGCTGAAATGAGCCCGCCCAGACAATGCCGAACAGGGTTCGTCAAGCCTGTGCGTGCTCACCTGCATATTTTTGAGAAAGAGCTTCGCTCTGTAAGATAAACTGATATGAGCCCGCCCAGATTCGAACTGGGGACACGTCTGAACAAGTTCAGCCTATCCCCAGTTCGAAAAGTGCATCTATCATTGAAGAAAAAGATATGAGCCCGCCCAGATTCGAACTGGGGACTTGCTCGATTTTGAAAACCTTACAGTTTCGTCAACGAGCCGTCATAACCGCTAGACCACGGGCTCTTGTTACATTGTCTATGATTGCACGCGGTCTTCCGGAAACGCAGTTTCCGCTAGACCACGGGCTCTTGTAAAAATGCTTCCCTGACCATAACCCCAATATGCTCACTTATAAATATTACGCACAACACAACGTTTATAAACAAATACATTATAGAAAGGTTATGTTAAAAGAGGGAATTTCAAGCAAATATTTCTTCATAGGAACAACAATATTAGCAGCAATAATAACTTTACTAATAGTATACCCGTTCCTTTCATCAATAATAGCAGGAGCAATACTCGCATACCTCTTCTATCCAGTATACAAAGCAATCAGAAAAATAGTAAGATACAAAGGACCTGCAGCATTCATCACAGCAGTCCTGATAATAATACTAGTAGCAATACCCTCAGTATTCCTGGTACAAAACGTCACAAAAGAAACACACTACATCTACATAAGAGCAAAACAACACCTCGCAACAGGAGAAATAATAGACGCAGACTGCTACGAAAACACATTCCTGTGCAAGAGCATAAGACGCGTCAACACACTGATGAGAGACGATAACATAAAAGGATACATGATTGACAGATTAAACGAGGTATTAGGATTCGTAACCAAAAGAATAAGCGACATGATATTCTCGCTGCCCAAACTGATATTGTATATTATGATGACGCTGTTCACAACATACTACACGCTTAAAGACGGCAAAGAATTCATAGAAAGAGCAGCAAAAACAGCACCACTAAAAGTACACCATCAAGAAGAAATAACCAAACAATTCAATGACGTACTCCACGCAGTCATATACGGAAGCCTTGTCGTATCAATAATACAAGGAACTCTAGGAGCATTCGGACTCTGGCTATTCGGAATCAAAGGATTCATCTGGCTCGGAATAGCAATGACCTTCTTCGCACTCATACCATTCATAGGAACCTGGATAGTATGGCTGCCAGCAAGCCTATCATTAGGACTCACAGGATATGTGGAAGGAGAAACAGCACTAATCTGGAGAGGAATAGGACTGTTCTTCTACGGACTACTGATAATATCAACAGTAGACAACATACTCAAACCAATCATAGTCGGAAACAGGGCAAGAGTACACCCCCTGCTTATTTTAATCGGAATATTAGGAGGACTGTTCGCCTTCGGATTCATGGGACTAATAATAGGACCAATCATACTAGCAATATTCCAAACACTACTCATCATATATGAACGCGAAAGAAAACCGCATTTAGAAGAAAACAAAACCTGCATACTAGGAAGAAAAAACCATTTCCCAACCAGCAAAAAATGAAACTTACTGTAAAAGACATGGATATCGCAACCGGCGACGTCCAAATAGTAATTCTACATCGACAAGACGCACAGGAACTCGACCTACACCACCTGGACAGAATCATAGTAAAAAAAGACGGCAAAAAAACAATCGCGGTCCTCGACATAGCAGAAACCAAAAAAGCAGTCAAGCCAGGACACATAGGACTCTTTGAAGAAGTACTTGATGCGCTCAACGCAAAAAACAATGATACAGTAGAACTAGAAATAGCAGACAAGCCGGAAAGCATTGCATACATCAAGAAAAAACTTGAAGGCGAACACCTCGACCAAAAAGAACTCAAAGCAATAGTGGAAGACATCGTCGCCAACAAGCTCACAGACGTCGAACTAACCAGCTTCGTCATAGCAAGCTACACCCGCGGAATGAACATGCACGAAATAGCAGAACTAACCCGGGCAATGGCACAAACAGGAGACCAACTAAAATTCAACAAATACCCAATAGTAGACGTGCACTCAATCGGAGGAGTGCCAGGCAATAGAACAACAATGATAATTGTGCCAATACTTGTGGCAGCAGGATGCATCGTGCCAAAAACAAGCAGCAGAGCAATCACCTCTCCAGCAGGAACAGCAGACACAATGGAAGTATTATGCCCGGTCAGCCTGCCAGTAGACAAACTCAAAAAAATAATCAATGATGTCGGAGGATTCATCATCTGGGGAGGAGCAGTAAACCTTGCACCAGCAGACGACAAAATAATCAGAATAGAACACCCACTAAGCATAGACGCAGAAGGACAAATGCTGGCATCAATAATGGCAAAAAAAGCCAGCGTCGGAGCAACACATTTACTAATGGAAATACCAATAGGCGAAGGAGCAAAAGTAGCAAACAAAAAACAAGCAAAACACCTTGCGAGACACTTTGGAGAATTAGGACACGCACTAAACATCAAAATCAAAACAATATTCACAGACGGAGCACAACCAGTAGGAAGAGGAATAGGGCCCCTGCTCGAAGCAAAAGACGTAATCTGCACGCTAAAAAGCCACGAACACGCACCACAAGACCTCGTAGAAAAAAGCCTGCAGATGGCAGGAATACTTTTAGAAATGACAGGCAAAGCAAAAGAAGGACAAGGACAAAAAATGGCATATGAAACACTCCACACAGGAGCAGCATACGGCGCAATGTGCAAAATAGTAGAAGCACAAGGTGGAAAAATGCCAGTGCCAGAAACACTCAAACCAGCAAAAAAAACATTCACACTAAAAGCAAACAAAAATGGAAAAATAAAAATCATAAAAAACGCGATGGTCGCAAAAGTCGCAAGACTGGCAGGAGCGCCAGTAGACACCGACGCAGGCATATACCTGCATAAACACTGCAAAAGCCAAGTCAAAAAAGGAGAACCAATACTAACAATCTACGCGCGAAGCAACAGAAAACTCTCCTACGCAAGAAAAGCTTTAAATAAAATGGGCGGAGTAGAAATAGTATGAGTTTTTACAGAATAAGAGAAGAAGACAGACAATATCTCTACGCTCTTTTATACGCAACAGGAATAATATTATTCTGGAGAGGAATATGGGAAGTCTCATACGAAATTCCACTACTCCAAAACGTTTACTTCTGCCTGTTTGTAGGACTACTTATCCTCACATTAACAGGATACATGTACAGCGAATTCGACGTGTTCGGACGGAAAAAACACAAGATAACAAAAATGCTGCACGAAGTAATACACCTGACAAAACTAGGACAACCACACGAAGTATACTATTACGACGACATCAAAGGAGACCAGCACAAAATACTCCCGCACAAAATAAGAAAAATAGAAAGCGATTTTGTCATCTTTGAAGAAAAAGGACACGAAGTATTCATACCAATACACAGAATAACAAAAGTACACAAAGGAAAAGAAATAATATGGAAAAGATAGACTGGTGGGGAAGAAGCTGCAGCGTGGACCTGCACGGACTAGACGTCAAACTGATAACGCCTGAATACATCGGAAAGTATGTAAGAAAACTATGCAAACTATTGAATATGAAAAGACACGGCCCGACAAGAATGGGAAGATTTGGAAAAGGAAAACTCAGAGGGTACTCAATGATGCAGTTCATAGAAACATCCTCTATAACTGCACATTTTGACGACAAAGGACACAGAGGATTTATAGATGTGTTCAGCTGCAAAAAGTTCAATTCAAAAAAAGTTGCAGCTTTCAGCCAAAAATTCTTCAATGCACAAGACTATAGAACATACGTGGAAGAAAGACTTTAACGCCTGTGTTCCTGCGCATAACCTTTTGAAACTTTATGCATGTGCCAGTGCGTAATATACCATCGCGCTCTAAGAATCCTCAAACCTCTCGCAATAATACGCACAATCCTGGCTTCCTTAGCAAACTTGGCAGCATACTCGGTCTCACGCAAAAACTGGGCCTCACGCAAAAGCTTAGCCTCCCTAAGCAAAACAGTCTCGTGAAGAATCTTCTGCACAGACTCGCCAGCAGCAAAAAGCTCGCTGACAGCAAAATAAAAACGAAAAACAGCGTAAAAAGGAAACACTGCAATAATATCAATCCAGTACAATCTCACAAACTTGTACGCATTATGAGTATGATACCACTTAAAACACAAATCAACAACAAAAAAAGAAATCACCAAATAATCAAGATAATGAATATAATGCTCGTACTCAGGAGCAAAATGAGTGAATTCAACAATAATCATCAAAGTAAGCAAAACAAGCACGTAAGGAATAGCGCGGTCAACAAAATACTCAATTTTCTCAAGCCAAGGAGGAAGCATTCTTCTCACAGCCATTTTTTACACTCCTTCATAATTGATTCAGCATCAATACCATTAACACGCATCAAAGTCTCAGCACTGCCAGACTTTGGAATATTACGAACACACAAATGAACAACAGGAATTCCCAAAGAAGAAACAGCCTCGCCCAAGCCTCCTTCTGGATAATGGTCCTCTACAACAATAACCTTCAACTTCTTACCAACAGAACGAATAGTTGACTCATCTAGAGGTTTTATAGAATAAGCATCAATAACTCTGACGAACTTCTTTTCTTTCTTTAATTCATCAGAAGCCTTCAATGCTTCATGAACAGTAACACCTGCAGTGATTACAACAACCTTATCACGGAAACTTCTCCTTAAAATTTTACTCCCGCCAATACTAAAACCATCATTATTCTCATAAACAACAGGAGACTTAGGCCTGCTGGTACGAAGATAACCCAGACCCTCATGATTAGCAAGCAATTGAGTACACCTCTCAGAAGAAACAGCATCACAAGGGTATAATATCACAGACTCTGGCAAAGAACGAAACAAACTAATGTCTTCCAAGCCCATCTGAGACGGACCATCCTCGCCAATAGAGACACCAGCATGAGAACCACACAACTTGATGTTGGATCTTGAAATAGCAGCCATCCTCAACTGGTCATGAGCCCTAGTCAGGAATGCTGCGAATGTGGATGCAAAAGGAATAAAACCTTTTGTTGCAAAACCCTGCGCCATACCAACCATGTTCTGCTCAGCAATAAAACAATCAATGAAACGCTCAGGATAAAACGCCTTGAATTTTTCCGAAAAAGTAGAATTTTTCGTATCCCCATCCAAAACAACAATACCATCATTAATGCCAAGCTTTTCAAGCATAGTACCATAAGCTTCCCTTGTGGCAACCAGGTCACCAAGCTTGTACCTGGGAGGAGCAGGACTTTTTTCAGCAAACCTTTCAGGACGAGCCTTAGGAGGAATGTTCACTAGTTTCCTAGCATCAATCTCAGGCAACGGACCAATCTCTGCCAAAGCCCTCTGCAACTCATCCTCCTTCAAAACCTTCCCGTGCCAGCCCTCCTTGTTCTCAAGAAAAGAAACACCCTTACCCTTAATCGTCTTAGCGATGATAATAGAAGGACCATGCGAAGCCCTCACAGAAGAGAGAGCAATCAAAATCTCGTGAACATTATGACCATCAACCACAAAAGTATTCCAGCCAAAAGAAGCAAACTTTTCCTGCCATTTTTTGATATCATAACCATGCAAACTCTCACCAGACTGACCAAGACGATTACAGTCAAGCAAAGCAACAATGTTTGACAAGTCCAATTTCTTAGCGATTGAAGCAGCCTCCCACACACTACCCTCAGCACACTCACCATCACCCATCAACACAAAAACTCGCGAGCCAAGCTTACGCATGTTAATTGCGAGCGCCATACCAACACCGACTGACAAACCCTGACCAAGACTGCCAGTAGCAACCTTAACCCAAGGCATATTAGGAGTAGGATGACCCTCCAAAGCAGAAGGATACTTTCTAAATTCTTCCAACCTCCACGGAAGAATACCAGCCTCAGCAAAAACAGCCCACAACAAAGGAGCAGCATGACCCTTACTCAAAATAAACTCATCATTCGCGAAATCATTCGCGTCTTTGACGTTGTAACGCATCTCATCAAAAAACAAACACGAAATTAATTCCGCACAAGACAAACAAGTAGTAGGATGACCACTGCCTGCAATCGTCGTCATTTTCAAAACATGATGACGCAAATGCCTAGCAATACAACTAAGATTCTCCTCTTTTTGCATAAGCCCACTTTTATTAATAGAATATATAAGCGTTATGGTGGGATAGATTTATAAACGCAAAATAATAATAATAATAACTGAAAAAGCAGGTGATAACATGAAAAAAACAATCCTTTCAATTCTAATACTACTAATGATGGCGAGCAACGCACTGGCACAGTCCTGCGGAATACAATCAGATTACACGACAACAACATCAACCTACAGCCCTGGAATGATTGCATTGACATTGTCAGGCGTTGCAGGAAGCTCAACTGACAGCAGTCTCACGAAAGGAACAACAGTCAACCTCAACATTAATGCAGTGCCCTGGGACTCCACCTGTTTCAACTATGTTCCAGGACTTACAGCATTCGGAAATCTTGAATACAAATTAGCATCATTCTTCCAAGACACCAATTATTACTGGGTGGACACGCACCAAAACGCTGACGGAGACAGATTCGTACACTTGTTTAACAACGGTGCAGTGGATTACACAGTAGTATTAACCGATTCCGAACAAAACATATTGGCGTCAGGAGAACTAGATGCTGCAACAAACTTAGACGCGAATGCAATAGCAATTTGCAACGACAACAGAATTTATGTTGTAGGCCAGGAGGCTAATACGAATGGTCATATAACCATTCTTACTCAAAATGGAAATTCATTCAATGTTGTCTCATCAGCAAGATACCAACCATACGACTTAAACATGCTACTTGATGTTGAATGCGATAACAGGGCAGACGTGGCAGTAATAATAGGCAGAGGATATGATGGTGTAAGCGATGCAAATTATTTCCTCACAACAATAGACAATGACGGAGACTCCCTTGACTTCGATTATTTCACAAACAGCCTTGGAGACAACATGGGACAAAGCGCGAAAATCGACCTGTACCCAAGAACAGGACAAGACTCCCAAGTATTCCTTGCAGGTCTTGAAGGAACAGGAACAGCTGACATCCTGATAGGAAAGTACACAATTTCATCAGCCGGACTCCTAACAATGGATTTCCTGCAAGACCTCGGCTATGCAGTAATTGACGGATACACCAGAGTACAAGACTTAAAAACAGATGAAGCATACGGAAAATTCTACGTAAGCTTCGAAGCACAATACAACACTAACTTCGAAGGAGGAATCGCGCAAATCAGCTCAGCAGGCACAGTTCTGTCAGAAAGCATCATCGATGTAGACCAAACAACACCATACCACGAAATCAGCATAACAAACCAGGACAGCGCCTTAATAACATTCCAGCCAGACATAATCGGAGAAATGACAAGCGGACTGAGTTTATGGAAACTAAACCCCTCAGGCGGTGACACCCTAACGATAGCGGCAATCCAGTTTTATCAATACAGTGGAAACTATTTTGCAGTATCCTACAGCATCAACGGTGTCACAAAATACGGCGCATTACTGAAATATTCAGATAAAAGCGTTCAGGCATCACAACTAATGAGCCAATCATTTACGATAACACAAAAAGCAATCAGGTGGAGCCCCGGAGCAAACAATTTCCTGACATTCATATCAAATGACGGCGCAGGATTCCAAAGCTACGGCATCACCTCGCCAATCGGCGGACCAGTCCCAGAATTCAGTTTAACAACACTGCTCTTAGCAACACTATTAGCAGGAGGACTAGTACTGTTTGTCATCAGAAAAAGAAAATAATTTTTTTTAATTTTTTTATCAAAAACCTTATAAACAAAAAAACACTTCAAGAACCAAAAAGCAGGTGACCCTATGAAGAAAACAATCCTTTCAATTCTAATAATATTATTGATGGCGAGCAATGCACTAGCATACTGCGGAGCTTTTACAACAGATGCGGCAGTCTTGGGCGTTGCTCCGTCGCTAGAAGATTATTCCGATACTTCTGAGGAAGAAACAGGTATAGCAACTTATGCTTCAGAAACCACTGCTTTGGGCTTAGCTTGGACCGCTGAAAACATTGGAGAACCAGAATGCACTCAAACGTTAACAGGCCAAAGTATAGGAGATTTTAACGGAAAATATCAAATTATGTTTGACAGTCCCATTCCAGATTATCAAAAAACATTTTTCGATACAAACACAAACGTGATTACAACAGTGGCAGCATTTAATGGCGTTTCAGGTTCAGTGAGTGTTGTAAGCATTGATTTTGATACAGATATGATCATGTTCAAAAAAAATTATGCATGGAATGGTGATGCAATAACATTCACAGGAGCAACATACGATATGGACACGGGACACACAACAATATCTGCAAACACGCAGGATGAAGGATTGGATGTACAAATAATTTTCACAATAAATAATGTGGGCGCGGAAGTTTACACCACTCAAATCGGAATAGGCGAAAACAATATGAAATCAGGCTGCATAGAATATGTAAATGGCGTATTAGTTACGTGCACTCAAGTAGATGGCTACAGCGGAGTAACCACAATCAATCCAGATACTGGTGCAGCAATAAGCACAGTTGTCATTCCCATAACTGTAAATCCACCAACTCCACAACCATACGACACAATTGACGACGAATTTGCAATGCCACATGCCGATCCTGCTTTTGCTACACAAAATGTGTATAACTTTGGTATAGCCTCAAACGGAGCCATAACTCCTACAGCTTACAAATATACCTCTCTTACTGCAACATGGGAAAGCGTAAACGGCATAGAAATTCTCTCGGAAAGCACGACTGCAGTAACTGGAATGACGACTACCGGGCTATCAACATATCCCACACTCTCAGTGTATAATA
>JBFYLW010000013.1:0-9616 GCA_041305185.1 Nanobdellota archaeon | reverse complement strand
TTGTTCAAATAAAATTTGTATTTGTTTGTTTTTCCTAGTTGTTTGTATATTATTGCGAGCCAGGGGAATCCCAGTGTCCATTCTGCTTCTTTGCCGTTATTATAATAGTCGTCTTCAAAGTATCTTATGACTCCTTTTTCTCTGACTAATTCTGCTTCGACATTTTTAAGAATTTCATCTCTTTCTTTTGGTGTTGCAATCTTGTACGGCCATATTAATGACAATAATGCAAGGTCGACGTGTTTTGTTATGCTTTCTCTTGGCAGCATTTTTCTGAGTGCGTGCTCGCCGTGTGCTATCAAATGTAGTGGTACTTTGACGATGTGGTCTACTGCCAGTAGTCCTGCCAGGCAGGCTCCTATCGAGCTTGCGTGGACTTCTTCATTGTTTTCCCACATTCCGTTGTCTGTGTCGTGCCAGTATTGTATTGCTTCAAGATAATAAACTAGTTTTTGTACTATTTCTTTGTCTGCTGGTCTGAATTTGAACTTGCCTTTTTTGTCTAAATCTCCTATTTTCCAGAGTAATGCGCCGATTGCATCATTTTGCTTGTTTCCCCAGTTGCCTTCTACTTCTTTTCCGTTTGTTTCGTATCTTGGGTGTATGTATCTGTATGCTTCTTTTGTTGGCTGTTTTATCATCCAGTCTATTTTGTATTCGTGTTTTTTGAGTATGTCAAGTATTGCGTGTATTGTTTTGACTGAAACAGTATAGTGCCCTTTTGCTTCTATTCCAAGGAGGGTGTATATGTTATCTCTTATCCAGACTCTGTGGTAGCCTGTTTTTTGTACAGGTGCTGCTGGATAGAGTCCTGTTGGGTAGCATATGGCGTTCATACATGGATTATGTGCTTTCCAGCTTTATAAAACTTCCTATTTTTAACTACTATAAAGTGACTACATGGATGTGTTTGGGCTTTCCCGCAACATTTATATATACTGCATTTCTATATTTGCTTAGAAAGAGGTGTATATTGTGAGCAAGTTTGCATTTTCCATTCTCATAGTGCTATTATTAGTAGGTACTGTGTTTGCTCTTCCTACTTGGTATGTTTATGATTCTAATACTGGTGCTTATACTGGTCAGATAGCTAGAGACAGAAGGTTGTATGACCCTAATAGCAGGGATCGTTATTTTGATGAGGATTATGTTTGGCAGTATTGGAATCTTGGTATGAAGGGTCCTAATGACCGTATGGCTAATACTGGTGCCAAGTCTGCTTACTCTGGCGTTTTTAATCTTGATACTAATACTTTCTCTAATCAGGGTCGTGATCCTGGTCATATCAGCAACTGGGATCCTAATGTTCGTGGTTTTGCGCGTGTTGACAGGGCTGTTGACTTGTTGCCTTTCAGTCCTATTGCAACAACTTTTAGTCCTGAGGAAAAGCTTCAGAGGGGTGTTGCGAGGGTTTTGAGTTTTGGTGATGCTTATGGTTCTACTTTGAATAAGGCTGCTCCTAAGACTCAATTTTTTGTTCAAGCTATCAATTTGCCTCCATTGGGCGAGAATGAGATTTATGAGGCTTGGCTTTTTGATGCCGAGTCTGAGTATCCTTTGAGTCTTGGTTTGATGAAAACAGGTTCTGGTCTTTCTATTCAGTTGTACAGCCAGATGTCCAGGATGGTTTACATGTTTGATTCAGTTATGATTACCCGTGAGCCTTATCCTGATAATGATCCGAATCCTAGTGAGATTGTTTTGTGGGGAGATTTTGCAACGAGAAACGTTGTCAACCCTCCGACATCTGATAATTTGAGGTTAAGATGAAAACTTTTATTTGTTTGGTTTTTGTGGTCTTGCTTAGTTTGCCTGCTTTGGCAATAATGCCTGAAACGTCTTATAAGACTGCTTTTGATTTTCCTAGGAAGTATGGTGTTGAGCGTGTGGCAAATTATGATCCTCGCGTTAATTATGGTCGCATCAATACTTTTGTTTACATGAGCCCTCCTGGTGTTAAAGAATATGTTGGTGTTGGCAGAGGAGGTAATGCTCCTTTTTATCCGCGTGCCACTGTGCGTTTGTGGAGTACTTCCTGGTATGGTTATCCTCTTATTAATCTTGAAGTCAAAACTAAGGACTTGGATCCTTCTGACAGGAAGCATGTGATGTATGAAACCTGGCTTGTTGATGCAGAGACTGGCTATCGTCTTTCTGTTGGTACGTTCACCACTGGTTTTGGCGGTATTGGAATTTTGTATTATACTATGAATAATTATGCTGACCCGTATGATTTTGTTGAGATTACTGCTGAGCCGTTGGAGGATTTGGACGTTTCTCCGGGTCCTTTGGTTCTTGTTGGCGGTATTACTGGCAAGGACAGAACTCCTCCGCCTGAATATTTCAATCCTCCGCCAAAGGATTCATTGATGATATCTTCAATGTTCAAAAATTATTGATTTTTTTTATTTCTTTGCGTTCTGCCACATGAACTCAAAGAAGTTTCTATACGCTTTTGCTGCTGCTACATTTTCGATGATTATTGCTTCTGGTATGTCTGTCCAGATGATTAGTGCTATTTTGTCTCCGTAGATGTTTGTGACTACTGGGCTTTCTATTGCTTTTGGGAGGTATCTTGTTGCTTTTGGGTTGCTTGTTTCTGTTCCTCTGCCTTCCCTGACGAGTTCTCTTACAAATATGTTTTTTTCTTTTAGTTGTCTTACGAATTGGGGTTGGTAGTCTGGCAGTCTCTCTTCCAGCTGGCTTTCATTTCCGAATACGCAGTTTTCTTTGTTCGTTCTTATTATGTCCTGGAATACTGCTTTTACTCCTTTTACTCCTTTGAACAGTCTTACCTGTCCTGTGATTTTTTCTGCTTTGTGCCTTTCTTGTAATGCTGGCAATACTTCTTTTATGTCTTCTTCTTGTTCTCTGAGGTATTCCAAAAGTCTGTTTGGTCCTGTTGCCTGGAACCATTTTACTTTGCCTATCAGCACATAGCTTAATAGCCCTTTTTCGAGCAGTGTTTTCAAAGAGTTATAGCAGCTTGACCTGTCCATTCCTGCCAGTCTTGCTACTTTTCCTGCTTTGCTTGAGCCGTGGTCGTTTAATACAAGGTATACTTTTATTTCGTTTGGGCTTAATCCCATTTTTTCGAGTGCTTTTTCGGGTGTTATCATTTTCTAGAACCTCTGTTTTTTGAATATGTTTGCTGCTTGGTAACAGTTTCTGCTTTATAAATATTGTGTAGATTTTTCTACAACAAAGATTATTAAACTTTCTTTCCTTTTCTGTACTCACTAGGAGGTGACAAAAATGGAAAAGAAAAACTTGGAAGAAAAAGTGACTGAATCGCAGTGGATAGGGAAGTGGGTAGGAATGGCAGCAGCATACGCTGGAGCCGCACTTGCCTGCTATGCTCTGGATGTTAAACCAGAATACGCTGCTTTGCTTGCACTGCCTATAGTCAAAGGCGCTCAAATCGCTGGCGGAGTAGGCAAATATGTAGGCAAATACTTCGCGTAAAGGGAACGAGAGGATGAAAAGAATGAAAGATGATAAGTTCATTATAGAGCAGAATCCGTGCACATGTAAAGGCGGAAAGTTGCCAATTTGCAACGGAAACTGCCTGTTGTGAATTAAACGTATTTTGAACCCGGCCCTTTGCTTTATTTTTTCTTTTGTTGTTGTTGAGTTTTCTACAACAAACATTTATATTCTATATTCTCTAATATATAGTTCGAAGGGGTGACAAAAATGAAGAAATATGTGATAACAGGGGGGCCTGGAACTGGTAAAAGTACCATAATACTGGCTCTTGAGCAAAAAGGAGAATATGTGATTAGAGAGGCTGCAGAGGACGTCATAAAGGTGAGTCAGGCTGGTGGAGATGCAGAGCCTTGGAAAAAATCTGATTTTCAGAGTAGGATTCTTGAGTTGCAACTGCAGAGAGAGGCAAGGGTGCCTGAAGGGATTGAAAGGGTCTTTATAGACAGGGGAGTGGCTGACGGGCTGGCATACTCAGAGCCTGGCACTAAGATTTACGAGAAGCTTCTTGAAGAGGCTAAAAAGGCGAAATACCATGGGGTCTTCTTGATAGAGAATCTGGGTCATACTGAAAAAACAGCAGTGAGAAAGGAGAATCACGAAGAAGCGATGAAACTAGGCCAAAAGCTGGAAGAGGTTTACAGGTCGCTTGGATACAATCCGATAAAGATACAGGCAGGACAGGTAAATGAACGACTGGAAAAAATACTGGCAGAGATGGGGTGAAGAAAATGGAGAAACTTGAAGAGAAACTGAAATACGAGAAACTGGAGAAAGACCTGGAGTACGATCTTCCGAAAGAACTGTATGGAATGCTGAAATACATTCAACCATACATAATACTGGAATACGACGAAGAATAAACAGGGGTGACAAAAATGGACGACTGGAAAAAAATGGAAGTTAAGGAAGTGAAGGCAGCTGGTGTGCCTCAACATGAATACGTGGCAATTAAATATTGCTCTGGAGGAACAGGCAAGTTTCTTGGAGATTTGGTTGGCAGGGCAATTATACCTGCTGCTGCAGCTTATGCAGCTCATAAGCTTGGAGTTCCGCATGAATACTTGATGTTAGCTCCAGGACTGCTTTTGATACCCCCAATATTCAAGGCTGGAAGAGTGCTTGGAAGCCTTTGCGGTAGGATTGGTGCTTACATAGGTAAAAAATTGCCGTACGATGTTATTCATGGAAATGTAACACATCACGTTAAGGGCATGAACTTGGAAAAGGAAATGGAAAAGGTTGGCAGCGAGTTCACTGAAGCAGGTTATGACTTCAAATACCGAAGAATAGAGGATTATGTAACGCACCCAGATTAGAAAGGCTTATAAAAAGAAAATCTCTGAAATCTGCAAATGGACAAAAGAGGTTTAGTTTTTGCTTTATTGACTGTTTTTCTTTGGGCTACTCTTGGTGCTGGCTTGAAATTGGCTGTTTCGAGGCAGGATAGTTTTGTGGTTTGCGTTTATATTGGCTTTTTTGCCACTTTGGCTCTTTTGATCTGGTTATTCATTAAAGGAAAAGCTTCTAAAATTTACGCTGAATTCATGAAACACCCGTGGTTTTTCATTTTGACTGGGATTATCGGTCTTTGTCTTCAGCAGGTGTTTTATCTTAAGGGTTATCAGTTGTTGCCTGCTTCTCAGGTCGTGATTATTTTCTATTTGTATCCTTTGCTTATGGTTTTGCTTTCCTGGCTGTTTTTTAAGGAGCATACTTCGTGGAAGTCTGTGTTTTTCATTCTGATTGGTTTTTCAGGCGTTTATGTCCTTATCTCAAAAGGGACTTTATTGACGATAGATTTGAGTCTTGGCGTTATTGTTACTTTGCTTGCTGCCTTGTCTTGGGCTTTGTTTTCTGTTCTTATCAAGCAGAAGAAGTTTGATATTGATGTTGGGATGTTTTTGTTTAATCTGTTTGGCTTTTTGTCTTTAGTGGCAATTATTCCGTTTTTCAGTTTTACTCTTAGTGTAACTTTTTCAGAGGTTTTGGGTATGATTTACCTTGCTGTTTTCCCGACTGCTATTGCTTTTGTTTTGTGGAATAATGCTTTGCGTGCTCTTAAGACGAGCATTTGTTCAAATATTGCTTTGCTGACTCCTTTGTTGTCAATAATTATTATATTCCTCGTATTGAAGGAGCAGATTGTGATGTTTCAGGTTATAGGCTTGCTTCTTATTGTTGGCAGTGTTTTCCTGACTTTGAATTTTGGCGAGAATTGATTGCTTTATCACAAATTTGGCTAAATTTTTTCCATTGCTTTTGTAATCATTGCTTTTATTTCATATTCTTCTGTTGGGTGGGCATATAATTCTATTCGGCGCGGATTTTGAGGGTTAGGGCCGTATATGCCCATTAGATTATAGCATCTTTGGTTTAAAACAGGATTAATTTTTTGCCTGTATGTTATGCTGTATATTTGTCCGATGATGCCTGTCATTCTGCTTCTGTCTAATCTTTGTACTTCTTTTTCTTTTTTCATGTAATAAGTTGTATAATCGTCTCTTATTCCGAAGTTGTTTGCTATTATTTTTGCAACGCCTTGTGCAAAGCTTTCTTCTTCATCAAGATACTTGTTATTTTTGACGTATTTTGTCGGATTTCCTAAAAAATAGCTTAATCTGTGGGCGAATTCATGAAACACTGTGATGATTGCGATATTATAAAATGATAAATCTGATTCCGGATAATCCGTAATGAATTTATATGTTTGAATCCAGTCTATATTGACATAATTTTCAGTTGCTGTTCCTCCATATCCTCCGCCAATCAAAGTAAAATTAAGTTTGATGTTTTTTATGTAGTCTTTGACTACCTGAAATTTTTTATCAGTTTCATCTTTTGTTAGAATGTCTCTTTCCTGCAATGCTCTTATGAAATCTTCTTTCAGTTTGTCTTTCATTTCTTCTAATGAGCTTATTTCGTCATTAAATGTCGATTTTACATAAGCGCCCAGGGAGCGGAGATAAGCGTCATACTTATTTCCGTGGTCTTTAATGAATTGTTGGGCTATCTGTTCATCAGTCAGTTCTGGATTGGCTTTCAGGGCTTTTATTGCGTAATCTTCAACGAATCTTGGAGTATATTCGCCATTTGTCATTAATTTCAAAGATAGACGGTGGCTATTTAATTTTTTATATTTTAGAAAGTTATTATTCTTGTTTTTTCTTTTGTTCCGGTTATTTTGACTGTTTTTCCTGGTGTTAATAGTATCATTCTTGGCTCGTTGTCCGCTACCAGGAATGCTTCTCCTCTTGTTACTGTTAATTGTATTTTTGCTGTTTCTGGCAAAAATAATGGTTCTTGTTGGATTGTTGTGTTGTTGAATGCTATTCCTATGCCTTTGTTGAATGTTTTTCTTGTTATGCTGTTGAAGTACGCTGTTGCTCCGAAGGTTGTTGCTGCTACTATTCCATCGCCGACAAATTCTCCATTAATCTGTTTTCCATCAATATTCAGTATGAATCTTACTGCGTGTGTTGGCAGCGCATTTCTTATGACTATGTCGTTTGTTGCAAGTATGGTTGTTGAATCAATTTTTGCTTTTATCTTTTCGTGTTCTTGTATTGTGTATTCTTTCTTTTTGAGAAGTTCTAGTGCGTGGGTGATTGGCAAATCGTGGCATCTCTTGCAGGTTTTGCTGTGCCTGAAGAGTGCTTTTGGTATTCCTGGATATTTTCTTTCTGCCCAGAGGAATGTGCCGTCTCCGCCGTACGATATGACTATTTCTGGTTTTTCTTCTGTGTAATCAAATTTGAATTTTTTGATTTCTTTTTTAAGTTGTTCTTTGCTTTCTGGTGTTTTTCCGTATATTGCTATTTTGACCATTTTATCAGCTCGAGCATTAGTCCTATTTTTGTGTGCAGTTTTTCCATGTTTTTCGCCAGTTCTGGTTCTTTGAATGCTTCTTTTATCCATGTGCTGAAGTCGTTTTTGTTTGGGTTGCAGTGGTATGTGAATGTTTCTTCTTTCATTGTGAGCAGTGCTTTGTGTAGTCCTGGTATGCTTTTTATGATTTCTCCACTGTGCAGTCTGAAGTAGAGTTCTGGTCTTAGTTCGGTTTGTAGTTTTTTGCCGTGTTCTTCTATCATTTCTCCGCATACTTCGCATTTTTGCATGACTGCAGTCTTGACTTCTGTTACTATGCTGTCTGGCGTTGCCATTCTTACAGGTATTGGATAATTCTGGCTGAGTACTTCTGCTGCTGCGCTTCCCAGCCCTCCTTTTGTTATTGGCTCTGCTGTTACTATGCATCCTGTGAGTCTTGCGCTTGTTATTAGTGCGTGTTTGTCTATTGGTTGTATTGTGTGGCAGTTGAGTACTGTGCATTCTATTTCTTGTTTTGACAGTTTTTCTGCTGCATTCAGTGCATCGTGCAGTGCTGGTCCGTTGCTTATTATTGTGCAGTCTTTGCCTGCTTTTAGTATTTCCATTCTTCCAACTGTGAATGTGGATTTTTCTGTGGTTATTTGCGTTTTTTCCTTGAGTAGTTTCAGGTAGACTGGTCCTTTTGTTGTTCCTGTTGCTATTGTTGCTTTTTTTGCTTCGTGATAGTCTGCTGGTATTATGACTTTTATGTTTGGCATTACTCTTGCGATTGCAATGTCTTCAAATTCTTCTTCTGTATCCACTATCTTGACGTTTTGGTTGTTTGTGCATATTTCTTTTATTTGCGTCCAGTTCTTTCCCAGTCCTGATGATAGGGCAAAGGGTGTTTTTCCTTCATGCGCTATTCCTTGTGCTATTCCGATGTCTGGTGTTTTGACGTGCTTGTTTGGATGTTTTTCTGAGAATTTTTTTATGCTGCCTAATACCATTAAATCTTTGTGTTTTGCTAGTTCTTCCAGTCCTTCTTCAAATCCTTCTTTGATAGTTTTCATTTTAATTCTCCTATTGCTTTTTCAGCTTCCTCTTTTGTTGGTTTTTTGTTGTGCCATTCTGGATTGTTTTCCATGAATGTTCCTTTTCCTGGTATTGTGTGGCAGATTATTGCTGTTGGCTTGTCGAAGTTTTTGGCTTCCTGCACTGCTTCTATTATGTGTTCTATTTTGTGCCCGTCTACTTCTATTGCGTTCCAGTTGAATGCTTCTATTCTTTGTCGTAATGGCTCTATGTCCATGAATCCTTCTTTGCTTAAATTGTTTCTGTCTATTACTAGCGTCAGCTTGAGTGTTTGTTTTCCTGCTATTCTTATTGCTTCCCAGTCTAGTTCTGAGTCTGTTGTGATGCAGTATGTGTGGTGTTCTTTTCCGTCTATTTTTGTGGCTATTGCGCTTCCTATGGCGTTGCTTAGTGCGAATTGTGTTCCTTTGGGTAGTTCTGCGTTTTCAATGAGCTTTTTCTTTGCATAGTATCCTGCGTGTGCGAGTGTTGTCTGCCAGACTGGTGTTAATTTTTCTGTTACAAATATTCTGTCGCCTGTTTTTGGCTGTCTTGGATTGTGGTTTAGCACTTTGAAGTATAGTGTTGTTATTATGTCTGCTGAGCTGAGGTTTACTGCAGGGTTTCCTCCTTTTATCGCAATGGTCTTTATGGTGTCTTTTCGTATGTTTTTTGCTATTTGTTGCATTTTTTCATCATCTCTTTGTATGCTTTTTGAGGGTTGGGTGCGTCTGTCACTGCACTGCTTGCCACAACATAGTCCGCTCCTGCTTTTGCCACCATCTCGCAAGTGTGCAGGTTTACTCCTCCGTCCACGCCTATGATTATTGTTGGATTGTATTTTCTTATTTCTGCGATTTTTCGTAAAGGTGCCTTCATGAGTTTCTGTCCGCTGTATCCTGGATGCACTGTCATTATCAGTGCTGTGTCTGCGTGTATTATTGCGTGCCTGTCGACTTTTGTTTCTGGATTTATGGCTATGCCTGCTTTCATTCCGTTTAGCCTGATTTCTTCAAGTATTTCGACTAGGTTTTTTGTGGCTTCTTGGTGTATGGTTAGTTCTGTCGCTCCTAGTCTGGCGTATGTTTTGATGTATTTGTGCGGCTTGTACGCCATTAAATGAACGCAGTATTCCATCTCAGGCACTGCTTTTCTTAGCGTTGCTGTTTGTATTGTTTTGTTTGGCACGAACTTGCCGTCCATTATGTCCAAATGCACGCTTTTTGCCCAGCTGAGTTTGTCAAGTGCT
>JBFYLW010000012.1:0-11262 GCA_041305185.1 Nanobdellota archaeon | reverse complement strand
TATGGCAGACAGATACGACCCAAAAACTGAAGAAGAAAAATGGGTACAGCACTGGGAAAAAGAAGGAACATACAAGTTCAACCCAGAAGCAAAAGGAGAAGTGTATAGTGTAGATACTCCTCCGCCAACAGTATCAGGCAAAATGCACATAGGACACGCATTCTCATACACACAAGAAGACATACTTGTGCGCTACAAAAGACTCCGAGGATACAACATATTCTATCCCTGGGGAACAGACGACAACGGACTACCAACAGAAAGACTTGTGGAGAAACTCAAAGGAGTCAAAGGAAGCAAGATGGACAGACAAGAGTTCATCAAACTATGCGAACAAACACTAGCAGAACTCATGCCGAAATTCACATCAGACTGGAAAAGAATAGGAATGAGCTGCGACTTCCAAACAAGATACAGCACAATCAACGAGCATTGCAGGAGAATAAGCCAATGGAGCTTCCTCGACCTAAACAAAAAAGGAAGAGTATACAGAAAAGAAGCACCAGCACTATGGTGCCCGTTATGTGAAACAGCAATATCACAAGTCGAATGTCAAGACGCAGAAAAAGACAGCACGTTCAACGACGTAGTGTTCAAGGTTGACGGAAAAGATGTAATCATAGCAACAACAAGACCAGAACTACTACCAGCATGCGTAGCAGTATTTACCCATCCAAACGATGACAGGTACAAAAAGCTGATAGGCAAAAAAGCAAAAGTGCCATTATTCAACTACGAAGTCACAATCCTCGCAGACGAAAGAGTAGACCCAACAAAAGGAACAGGAATAGTCATGTGCTGCACATTCGGAGACCAAACAGACATAGCATGGTACCTCGCATACAACTTACAGCTCAAGAATGCAATAGCAAAAAACGGCACAATGACAGAAACAGCAGGCAAGTACAACGGACTAAAAATACACGATGCCCGCAAGGCAATAATAGCAGACCTGAAAACAGCAGGACTGCTTGTCGGACAAAAACCAATCAAACACGAAGTCAAAGTCCACGAAAGATGCCAAACAGAAATAGAAATCATACAAAGCAAACAATGGTTCATCAAATACCTTGATTTAAAAGAAAAAATGCTCGAATGGGGAGCACAACTCAACTGGTACCCAGACTTCATGAAGCACCGCTATAATAACTGGGTAAAAGGACTACAATGGGACTGGCTCATAAGCAGACAAAGATTCTTTGGAGTAGCATTCCCAGTATGGTACTGCGCAAAATGCGACACTCCAATATTTGCAGACGACAAAAAACTACCAGTAGACCCGCTAAAAGACAAACCAACACCATGCCCCAAATGCAAATCAACAGAATTCGTGCCAGAAAAAGACATACTAGACACTTGGGCAACAAGCAGCATGACACCACAACTAGCAACACAACTAGTCCCAGAAAAATACAGAACAAAAATATTCCCAATGTCGCTAAGACCACAAGCACACGAGATAATATCATTCTGGCTGTTCAACACGCTCGTCAAAAGCCAAATGCACTATGGAGTAAACCCGTGGAAAGACGTCGTGCTATCAGGCTACGTAACAGACCCGCACGGCGAAAAAATGAGCAAAAGCAAAGGCAACATAGTAGAACCACAAACAGTCCTCGCAAAATACTCCGCAGACGCCTTACGATACTGGGCAGGAGGAAGCAAACTTGGCGAGGATATTGCATACCAAGAAAAAGAGCTGGTAACAGGCGACAAGTTCGTAACAAAACTATGGAACGCGGCAAAATTCACAAACTTAAACTTACAAGGATATGATTACGGCGGAACATCAACAGAAACAATCGATTTGTGGATACACACACGATTAGCAAAAACAATAAAAGAAGCAACAGAAGCATTCGACAAGTACGAATACCACCAAGCAAAAGCAGCAATAGAAGCATTCTTCTGGAAAGACTTCTGCGACAACTACCTGGAATTAATCAAATCAAGAACATACGAGCCAAAAACAGAACAACACAAAAAAAGCGCACAACACGCACTCTATACGTGCTTATCAGCCATAGTCAGACTAATGGCGCCATTCACACCATTCATCACAGAAGAAGTTTACCATCTCTATCTAAAAGAACACGAAAAATATCCGAGCGTGCACGCATCAAAATGGCCAGAAATGCCTGCGGTAAACGAAAAAGCAGAACAAGCAGGCAACATAGCAGTAGCAGTACTATCCGCAGTCAGAAAGAAAAAATCAGAAATGAAAACATCCATGAAAACACCAGTAAAACGATTGGTCATTGAGACAAATATTGACATTGCCGGAATACTTGACGACCTAAAAGCAACAACAGCAGCAGAAAAAATAGAAATGGGCAAAGGAACAGAAGAAATAACGCCAGACGTTAAGATAACGGTTGAATTCTAAAAAAGACCAGCACTCAAATACTTCTCACCCCTATCAGGAAAAATAACAACAATATTACCAGACTTCATCAATTTAGCCTTTTCCAAAGCAGCCCACAAAGCAGCACCAGAACTCATACCAACAAAAATACCCTCCTCACGAGCCAAAAGCCGAGCAGTCTCAAACGCATCCCCATCCTTAACAGTAATAAAATCATCAATAACATCAGGATTGTAAATCTCAGGAACAATAGCCTCAGACATGTTTTTCAAACCCTGAATTTTATGACCCTTAACAGGCACTGCAGCAACAACTTCAACATTCTTCCAAGACTTCAAAAAAGAACCAACACCCATCAAAGTACCACTAGTACCAACACCAGCAACAAAAACATCAATATCTCCCAACTGGTCAACAATTTCCTTCGCAGTACCCTCATAATGAGCCAAAACATTATGCGCATTCCTAAACTGGTCAGGCATAAAATATTTTTCAGGATAACCCTTAACAAGTTCCCCAGCCTTCCTAATAGCGCCATCAGTACCCTCCACAGCAGGAGTCAAAACAAAATCAGCACCAAAAGCAGCCAAAATCTTCCTACGCTCAACACTAACCCCCTCAGACATCACAATAACAACCTTGTAACCCTTAACAGCACCAACCATCGCAATACCAATACCAGTATTACCAGAACTCGGCTCCAAAATAACCTTGTCCTTAGTCAAAGTCCCATCAAGCTCTGCCTGCTCAATCATCCTAAGAGCAATCCTATCCTTAATGCTGCCAGAAGGATTAAAACCCTCAAGCTTAGCAAAAATATTAACAGGATAAGGATTCAACTTGTTAATTCTCACCAATGGAGTGTGCCCAACCAGTTCAAGCACGTTTGCACCGATAACCAACTTTCATAAGTTTTAACCTCGAAGAAAGACAGAAATCCAACTAGCAACAACAAATCCTGACTGCGAGTATGGCTTTCATACAATAACAGAATATTCAGAGGTATTTAAACCTAATCAAACTTAGCCGTAAATCCTACAATCTTCTTCTCCAAATCAAAATAACTCAATTTTGCAAGCTTACCAGAACGAATACGCTCCCTAGTCTGAGCCAAAAACCTGGAAAGCTTTTCATGCAAAACATCATCCTCCTGCTTAAAACGAAGAATTAAAGCACCAGCCAAAGGATGATCATCCAAAGAAAATTCCTTGTGCTGCTCTTTAAGCCTTGTCCTAATCTCTGACAACATTTCAGTAGCCTGCACAACAGGATCAGTAATAGAAAACTGCCTGATAATCGCTTTTTCTTTACCATCTGAGAACACAATACGCACCTTAACCTGGTCAAGCTGAGAATAATAATCAACAATATCTGCTTTCTTAAAGTCAACATCAACAGCTTTCATAAACTTCAAAACAAACGATTTTCTATATAAATGTTGCTGAACATAAAAACTTAATAAGACCAAAAAAAACCAAAACAATATGTGGGTAAACAAGCACAAACCAGAACTAGAACACATACCGCACGAAACCAAACAAATACAAGACTTTGTAACAAACTACTCCAAACAAAAGAAAAAAGCACTCCTAATACACGGACCAACAGGCACAGGAAAAACAGCAGCAATACACGCACTGGCAAAAAAGCTCGCACTTGAGCTGATAGAAGTAAACGCGTCAGACCACAGAAACGCGGCAGAAATAAACACGAAAATAGGAAACGCGATAAAACAACAAAGCCTATTCTGCCAGAGCAAGCTCATTCTCATAGATGAACTTGACGGAATAGCAGGCAATGAAGACAGAGGAGGAGTATCAGCACTCGCAGACCTAATGAAAGAATCAAAATTTCCAATAATAATAATCGCAAACGACCCCTGGGACAGCAAATTCAACAGCATAAGAACAAAAAGCGTATTGGTAGAATTCCCCTCTATAAGCATGACTGCAATGATGCCAGCACTACAAAAAATACTCGACAAAGAAAAAATAAAAGCAGATGAAATCGTGCTCAAAACACTAGCGCGAAGAAGCGGAGGAGACCTGCGAGGAGCAATAACAGATTTGCAGATACTAGCACACTCAGACGCACTCACACTCGAAGGACTGGAAACAATCAACGAACGAGAACACTCAGAAAGCATAATGCAAGCACTAGTCAAAATACTAAAAACAACAGACCCAGCAGTAGCAGTAAGCGCGCTGGATTTAGTAGATGAAGACATAGACGAAGCAATACTCTGGATAGATGAGAATTTGCCAAAAGAATACAAAAACCCACAAGACTTGGCAAGAGCATACGAACTGCTGTCAAAAGCAGACGTTTACAGAGGAAGAATACGCAGATGGCAATACTGGAGATACCTAGCATACGTAAACATGCTCATAACAGCAGGAATAGCAACAGCCAAAGACAAAAAATCAACAAGCTTTGTCACATACACCCGAACAACAAGACTCTTAAAACAATGGATGGCAAACCAAAAATACAACAAAAGAAAACAAATAGCACAAAAACTCGCAGCAACAACCCACTGCTCATACAAAAAAGCATTACAACAAACAATGCCTTATCTGCAAAAAATATACAAAGACAACCCTGAACAAATAACAAAAGAACTAGACCTAGACGAAGAAGAAGCAGAGTGGATGGCAAAATAAGATTTAAATACTCAAAAACAGCTTTGTTCTCCAAAGAGGCAACGCCGAACAAGTTCGGCGGGTCTCTTTGTATAACGAAGAGGTGAATAATATGAAAAAGAAATTCCCGACATTTGCAGTGGCAGTTCTGTTAATCGGCGTAGTATGGCTGTTAAACGAGCTAAAAATCATACAAATACAAATACCAATAGTGCCGATAATAGTAGTACTAGTAGGACTAGGACTGCTATATAACCACTACAAGAAATAAAACTATTTGTGGCCGTGACCGCCAAGATAAATATTTTTTAATTTTTCATTCTTTAATATTGACTTATCACCGTGCAAAGCAACATGACCCTCTTCTAGAACATAAATGTGGTCTGCAATCTGGCACGCAGCCTTGGCATTCTGCTCAACCATAATAATAGCAGTGCCTTCCTTGTTAATATCCTGAATCTTTTGGAAAATTTCCTTCATAGTCTTAGGAGCAAGACCCAAAGAAGGCTCGTCCAATAAAAGAACCTGAGGGTCCTGCATAAGACCTCTTGCGATAGCAAGCATCTGTTGCTGACCGCCAGACAAGCTAAACGCATTCTGATACAACTTTTCCTTTAAGGCAGGGAAATGAGTAAGCACTTCAGCCATACGTTCATCAACCAATTCTTTATCCCGAGTCATAAAAGCGCCCATCTCCAGGTTCTCCTTCACTGTCAAACCCGAGAAGACCTGCCTGCCCTGAGGCACAATAGAAATACCCATCTGAATACGCTCATAAGTAGGACAACGAGTAATATTCTTACCCTTGTAAATAATGCTACCACGATAAATATCGCACAAATTAAAAATTGATTTTAAAACGGTACTCTTTCCTGCACCATTAGGACCAATAATAACAGTAATCTCATCAGGCTTGAAATCCAAATCAACGCCAAACAAAATCTGAAACTTACCATAACCAGACTCAAGCCTGCTGATTGTTAAAAAACTCATTTTCCGAGATATGCCTCCAGCACGCGCTTGTCAGACTGAACTTCCTCAGGAGTACCCCTTGTCAGAACAGCACCCCCTGCCATAACGATAACCTCATCACTAATACTCATAACAAATTCCATATCATGCTCAATCAAAACAATAGTATCCCCTTCCTTCTTCAAATTAATCAAAATCTTCTTCAACTCCTGACGAACATGCGGATTAACCCCCGCAGTCGGCTCATCAAGAAGCAATAACTTATGAGGCTTAAGCAAAGCACGCGCAAGCTCAAGCAAACGGGTCTGACCATAACTCAAATCACTAGCACGAGTATCCAAACCAAGAGGAAAATGAACCTTATGAAGAATATCCTTCAGCTCAGCATCGCCAGCATTCTTTGCCAAACGCAAATTATCACGAACAGACATATTCCTGAACAAACGAGCCTGCTGAAAAGTCCTGCTAATACCAAGACGGGCAATAGCATGAGGACACAAACCAGTAATATCCTTGCCACGCAGAAAAACCTCACCACCATCAGGCTTTATAATACCGCAAACCAAGTTAAACAAAGTAGTCTTGCCAGCACCATTAGGACCAATCAGACTCGTAATAGTATTTTCTTCAACAGTAAACGAACAATTATGCACAGCAAAAACACCACCAAAATGCTTATCCAAACGCTGAATGCTAATCATCCCAAGTCCACCTTCCCGCAAATACCCCTTGGCTTGTAAATCAGGATTAACAATAGGATGAGCGCGAAGATTATTTCTCTCATAGGACCCAAAATCGCGCTTGGAAAACCAATAAAACGCAAAGGCTCAGGCAAAAGCAACAAAACAGCAGTACCAATAAAAGAACCCTTAACACTCGCAAGACCGCCCACAATCAACATACTAAACAACAATATCAAATCACCAAGACCAAAAATAGACGGGTCAATAAAAGTGATGTAGTGAGCAAACAATCCACCGCCAAGACCAGCAAAAAAAGCACTAATGCCCAAAGCCCAAATCTTATGCAGGAAAGTATTCTTACCCAACATCTTAGCAGCAAGCTCATCATCCCTCACAGCCTCACAAGTCTTGCCAAAACGAGAACGAGAAAGCAGGAAGAAAATAAAGTACACAACAACAGCAATAATGAAGACAATCGCCAAAAAGGCATAATTGCCATGCACAATCTTAGGAATGCCGGGAATGCCCAAAGCGCCTCTTGTCAAGCCAGTCCAGTTCCTTGTAACACTTCCCATAATAAAAGCAAAACCCAAAGTCGCCAAAGCAAGATAATCACCCTTCAACCTGGTAGTTGGAAGAGCGAGAAGCAAACCAAAAACACCAGCAAACAAAGCACCAAAAATCAAAGAAAGCCAAACAGGAACGCCACTCATAGCAAGCAAAGCACTAGCATAAGCACCAATACCAAAAAAACCAACATGACCTAAGTTAAGAAGACCAGTAAAACCAACAGCCCAATTCAAAGAAATGGTCAAAATACTGTAAATACAAACAAGAATCCCAAGATGAACAAGATAATTAATGAATGCCATTAAGCTTCTCTCACCCTAACACCCAACAAACCAGAAGGGCGGAATAACAGGAAGATGAATAATAAAACAAATGCAATAGCATCCTTATAACCAGAAGGCAACCACCAAATACCAATATTCTCAACCAAACCCAAAATCATACTGCCAAGAACACTGCCAGGGACAGACGCCAAAGAGCCGATAACAGCACCAGTAAAACCCTTAATAACAAGAGAAATACCCATCTGAGGATACAAGTTTTGCTCAATACCAATCAAGACGCCAGCAACACCAGCCAAGAAACTGCCAATCATAAAAGTATAAGTGTAAATTCTTTCCGGATTAATACCAACAGTCATAGCAACATCCTTATTATCAGCAACTGCCCTCATAGCCTTACCAAGCTTTGTGTACTTCATCAACCACCACAAAAACAACAATAAAAATACCGAGACAACAATAATGACGACCTGCACAAAAGTAATTCTAGCACCAAGAAAATCAAAAACAGGATTAAAAACAGGCACAGTTTTAACATCAGCACCCCAAACAGCCAAAACAACAGCATTAAGCAAAGTCATCAAAGCAATACTTGCGATTAACAGAACAGCACTGGAAGCCTTCCTCCTCCTCAACTGCCTGTAAATAAACCAGTTCATCAAAGCACCAGCAAAAGAAGAACAAATCAAAGTCAGCAAGATAGCAAACCAGAAGTTCAAACCAGACAACACTGCGAAAGTATAAAACAGATAAGCAGCAAAAGCAAGAACAGCACCATGAGCAAAATGCATAACCTTAGTAACAGAATAGATTAAAGAAAAACCAGAAGCGACCAAAGAGTAAATAGCACCAGCAATGATACCGTTAAGGATGAGCTGGGAAGCTATAGCCATAAACCATCACTCTTTTATTCATGTTTTTAAAGATTTGCCAAATAAAAAAATAAAAAATTAAGAAATAATATCGTAAACCTTTTCGTTATTCACGATTCTTACTTCACGATAGGCATCCTCTGCCAATACAGGATCTCCAAAGGCATTGAAAGACCATTTGGCAACTGTTCCTTGCCAGTCCCTCAAATTCGTGAAGTAATCTTTGATGCATTCTGAGTTCTCTCCGCAAACCAGCAAAGCATCACGCAACATGTAAGTTGCATCATACATCGCAGCAGTGTAGAAGAACTGGAATCCCGGCTGTTCGTTGAAGCGGTTAACATACTTTTGCAACAACTGAGGATTGTCTGCGTATGCTACGACTGTAAAAGCACCTGCAGGCAAGGCATTTCCAGATATCCTGTTAACCTCAAGGTCTATGGTAGTAGGGTTACCAATTATCCTGACTTTGTCCAGCAAACCAAGCTCTTTCATCTGCTTTAATACAATACCAGAATCCTGAGGAGCCTGCCCTGAAACAAAGACACCATCTACATCCTTAGCTGCCACTTTTGATATTATAGTCTTAAAGTCAGTAGTCTCAGCAGGATAGGATTCCTTCAGCACAATATTGCCGCCTTTGGCAATAAAGGACTTTGCAAACTCATCAGACCAGCTTTGGCCGAACTCAGTCTCTGCTGTAATAATTGCGACATTCTTCAAACCATACTTCTCAGCTGCCACTTTTCCAATAAACAATGCAGCATCAGTAGCAGGAGGAGACGTCCTGAAAGCGTATTCAAACTTGTCGAAAGCGCCTTTTGCAGTAGTTGTTGCAGCCATCATGAAAACCTTGTTCTCATTAGCAATAGGAGCAACAGGCAATGATGCAGGAGTACAGCTCGGACCAAGAATAACCTTCACATTATCCTGAAAAATCAGCTTATTTGCAGCAGTAACTGAATCAGGACTAGTACACTTGTCATCCTCTAAAACAAGTTCAAGTTTCTGACCGTTCACTCCACCTGCAGCGTTAATCTCATCAATAGCGATGCGCACAAAATTAGCTTCAGTCACACCACCAGTAGCCCATTTGCCTGTAAGGGCAAACAAGCCACCTACCTTGATTGCTTCCTTCTCGACACAGCCGGAAAGAAGAACCGCCATTAAAGCCAAAACGATTAAAACTTTTTTGTTCATGTTC
This sequence comes from Nanobdellota archaeon, assembly GCA_041305185.1. GTDB lineage: Archaea > Nanobdellota > Nanobdellia > Woesearchaeales > ARS49 > CABMGU01. The sequence continues at coordinate 1,673 of JBFYLW010000012.1, read as the reverse complement.
CTCACCTTTTGTTGATTTTTATTTACTCTGTTTAATTTCCTTAGTTACCACTTAGTAGTTAAACGTATAATAAAATTTGTTCTTCTTTTTAGAAGAATAAATTTATAAATGGCCGGAAACACAACGGCAATATGGACACAGCAATATTAAAAGAAATAGGGCTGACTGAAGCTCAAATAAAGGTATACCTTACATTGCTGGAGCTCGGCACAACCAGAACAGGCCCTATATTACAGAAAACAGGACTTTCAGGCTCAGTCGTCTACAGGGCAATAGAAGAGTTAATAGAAAAAGGACTCGTCAGTTACACAATAAGAGCAAAAACAAAGCATTTTGCAGCCACAGAGCCAAAAAACCTATTGAGGCTATGGGAAGACAAAAAGACAAGAATAGAAGAAGCACTGCCAGAACTAGAAGCCAAGCAAAAACCTGCAGAAAAACAAGAAACAAAGATGTATCTGGGCTGGAAAGGAATACAGACAGCCTACAACTCAATCTTTGATTCCCTTCCAAAAGGCTCTGAATACATAACATTTGCCGCAATAACAAGAAATGAACCGGAAAACGTCACCATTTTTTTCAAGAATTACCACAGAAAAAGACTGACCATGGATTATCGGGTCAAATTGATTGTGAACAAAGAGGACAAAAATGAATTTGTCAAGAAATATGGTCTTCTACCAGGCATACAAACAAGATTTGTGGCTGACTATGCCCCAACAGGAATAACCATATATGGCGACAATACCCTTATCGTCACATTCGAAGAAAACCCAATGGCGATAATAATAACTTCAAAACAAATAGCAGAACACTTCAAAAAAATATTCTATAAAATGTGGACACAGGCAAAATAAAATCTTATTTTTTAAAAGCTATTTCATAATAAAAATGCTTATGCCTAAAAGGAGTTTCATCCATCCTTTCTCCATGCACCATCATTAAAATACTCGATTTCTTAAGAATTTGAAAAACAGAATTCATACTTAATTTATGAATAACTTTCTTCTTTTCCAAATCAACAATTTTTTTATCAACCGTAACAAAACCGAAACCTTTCTTTTTTAATACTCTCATTAATTCAGGCAAACTTTTCTTTATATTAGTATAAAATAGGGTATTAATGCAAAAAACAACATCAAATTGATTTGAAGAATAAGGCAATTTTTCAATATTTCCCTTCCTAAATTCCAATTTCGGATAATTTTTGCGAGCCTGTTTCACAAAATCAGGATTTATTTCTATTCCCTGAGAATTAATTCCATATTTAGAAAACAAATATACTTCCCTGCCCTGTGCACAGCCAGCATCCAATAAAGTCAGACCTTTGATATTACTAAACTGTTTTTTTAAAAGCTTGACCACCTTGGGCACAACTGAATATCTTTTCAACCAATGATCTCCTTTTTCAACTTTTTTCTTATAGAATTTAGGAATCATAATCATACATTGAACAAATACCTTTTTAAAGATTTGCCCCTCGAAACCTTTTTAAAGAATTCTCGATAGTATTCTATCTATGGCAACATACGAAGACATAGTCAATCTTGCACTAAGAAGAAGTTTATTTTATCCTGCAAGCGAAATCTACGCAAACGCGCCAGCAGGATTCTACGACTTCGGACCATTCGGAGCAACAATCAAAAGGAAGATTGTGGAACTCTGGAGAAAAG
>JBFYLW010000011.1:0-14026 GCA_041305185.1 Nanobdellota archaeon | reverse complement strand
GGAATCACTGCAACCTTCTGCTTCTTCAACAACTCAAAAGCAAAACGCTTGCTGGACCTGCAAATATTGCCAATGTTGGCAAAACCGTAAAACGCACCCTTAGGATTACAAGTAGAAAGACCAATCTCATTCAAACGCCTAATCATAAACTTGCGCCTCCGGTCATACTCCTTAACCATATCAACCGTGTACTTTTTTGGCAAAGACAACGCCTTAATGCCCAGCTTCTGAGATATTGTGGGAGCACAGATGGAAGTGTAAATATGAGTCTTCTTAATAGCATTAGCAGCATCCAAAGGCGCCACAACATAACCCAAACGGAAACCACACATCGCATAAGTCTTTGAAAAAGTATGAAACGTAAAAGTCCTATCAAACATTCCATTAAGACTAGCAAAGCTGATGTGCTTTGCACCATCATACAAAATCTGCTCATAAGCCTCATCAGTAAAAACAGACAAGTCAAACTCAACAGCAATATCAGCAATCTCCTCCATAACCTTTCTTGAGATAACATTACCAGTAGGATTTGAAGGGGAATTAAGCAAAATCACTTTAGTCTTCTTTGCATCAATCTGCCTCTTAATCTCATCAGGATCAGGCTCAAAAGAATTCTCTTCATGAAGATTGTAATACTTGATTCCTGCATTGAAAAGCTCAAAAGAAGGAAGAAAACCCATAAAGCCTGGATTAGGCAATAAAATCTGCTCAGAAACATCCAAAGTACAGGCAGCCGACAACAACAAAGCCTCCTGAGACCCACAAGTCACAACCACATTCTCCGGAGAAGCCCTAATATGATTATCCTTACGAACCTTACGACAAATAGCCTCCCTGAACTCGTGCAAGCCACCCGCAGGAGAATAATGATTCACCTTGTTAGCAAGACGCTTAACCTCTGCCACCAACGGCTTCGGCAAAGAGAAATCAGGCTCGCCAGGACCAAGAGACAAAACAGAAGGGTGCTCAACCATAAGCTCAATAAGCTTCTCAATAACTTGATCAGGCAACTGCATCTCGCGCTCAGATATCTCAACCATCTTTTTTTTCAAAAATAAGTTAGTTTCACGCTTATTTAAATCTATTGTGCACAAACTTTAAAAACACTGAATAAAAAACAACAACCATGGAAAAAGGGGACATGTACACGATGATAACAATCGCAATCATACTAATAGCACTGACAATACTCGTGCTCAACCTGGACAAAATATTTCCAACACCAACAGTGCAGGAAGCAATAAAACAAGCCATAAATGCAACATGAAAGAAACACTAAAACTGATACAAAAGAATTTTTTCCTGTTCATAACAGCAATAATAGTGGATGTATCATTTTTCATAGCATACGGATTCTTTACAGCACCAATAACAAACAAGATAGTCGAACACGCAGCCCTCATAACAAACAAACTATCAATAATAATGGCAGAACAACCAACAGGCATACTCAAACACTTGTTTGACCCCGAGATACAACCAATAACAATCAAATTAGGACTGCTGATAACACTAATGTTCATTGTCACATACATAATTTACTGCATTTTCCAAGGCACGAGCTGGTGGATAACAACACTCATAACAAAAAAAGGATACAAATACCACAAATACTTGCAGGGATTCGCAAAAATAAATTTGTACTGGATGCTCGGCTACATAATATACAAAATACTTGACGTCATAATATCAGTCAAATTCGTCGTACTGCAAAAAATAACAGAAAACGCCATAAACATAGAAGGAAAAATATTATTCGCAGGATTGCTATTGCTGGGAATAACAGCACTCTTCAGCTACCCAACACTAAAAGCAGGAACACTCTACAGAACGCCATTAAGAAAAAGCCTGCCAATACTTTTCATCAGCGCGATAGCCTACATAGCAATACAATTCATAATACAATACCTCGGAAAAATAAATATACATGCAGCGCTGATAACAGGAGCAATCCTCATATTCACAGCAGCCAACTACATCAAAATATACACGGCAAAAAATGTTCACGCACACACTTAATCCGACAATACTGAACCTAGGACCACTTGAAATAAGATGGTACGGGCTAATGTACGTACTGGCATTTCTGGTAACATTCTATTACATCCGAGCAGCAATAAGACAAGGCAAACTAAAACTCACAGAAAAAGAACTAGACAATTTACTAGGAATACTTGTAGTAGCGATGATAATCGGCGCAAGACTGGCAGAAGCAATATTCTACAACCCCAGCTATTACCTGAGCGAGCCATGGAAAATATTCTACATCTGGCAAGGAGGACTAAGCTTCCATGGAGGATTTGCAGCCATGGCACTCGCAGGATACTGGTATGCAAGAAAAAAAGGAATACCATTCCTGCGATTAGTCGACGTGTTCATAGTTCCACTCGCATTAGGAAACGCATTCGGAAGAATAGGAAACTTCATCAACGGAGAATTATACGGAATACCAACAACCCTTCCATGGGGAGTAGTGTTTCCAGGAGCAGAAGGAACAAGACACCCAACACAATTGTACGAAGCAGCTTACAACCTCACAATATTCATTGTACTCTACTCGTTACGAAACAAACAATGGAAAGACGGAACACTATTTGGAATATTCATGATAATGTACGGAATATTCCGCATATCAACAGAATTCCTGAAAGACCTGCCAAGTTACGGACCACTAACAATGGGACAATGGCTCACAATACCAGTGTTCTTGATAGGAATACTGCTGGTGTGGACCAGAAAATAATCAAACAGGAGCCAAAGAGGCAATCAATTCCTTAACTTGATTTATAATAGAAGACATATTTTTAGCGATAGCAATCAAATTATTTTCTATCATCACACGCGTTTTGTTATCAATACCCTGAAGATCAGATTCAGATGTATTCGACAAAGAATTGGCGCGGGCTTCTAATAACTTAGCAGTATCAAGAACATTATTCGCGAGGCCCGGCAAATTATCAAGCTGAGTTTTAAGAGCATCAAACATACTTTCAATCGATCTGATTTTATTCATAAAAAAATAAAGTTCAAAATCGCCGGAAGAATCTGCGATTTTGAGATTGCACTCGGGAATATTGATATGTTGTGCCTCATCATCATCTGCCAGTCTCTCCCCACGCTCCAAATATTTTAATTCGCATTTGTATTTGTTCTCAAAATAAACTCCAATGTAATAAATTACCATATCAAGACTGTTACGTGAATCCTGAAAATTTTTTCTGATACTGGCTAATAATTCTTCTTGCTCAACAGTAGAGGTGACCATGAGTGAAGATTATGGAGAATGATATATAATCTTTTTGTCCGCAACTTTTAAATATAGCCCTGTTCTAAACAAACATATGAAAAAAGCACTATTATTGATTGGATTACTGCTCCTGTTTGCATGCACAACAGAAGTACCAGTGCCACAAACACAGCAAACAATAGAAAAAATCGAAATAATCCCAACAACGCTACCAGACAAGCCACAATATGAGCCGCCTCCATCAGCACCTGCAGAAAAAGAAGCAGTAGAAATAATAATGCAGGCAAAACTCATGGAATTCCTTCCAAACGAAATAAAAGTAAAAAAAGGAGATGAAGTAAGACTCATAATAACATCACAAGACGTAACACACAGATTTGTAATGCCAGGATATGACATAAACAAAGAACTGGAACGAGGAGAAGATGTAGTCATTGAATTCACAGCAGATAAAGAAGGAACATTCGCATTCTACTGCGACGTGCCAGGACACGAAAAAATGAGAGGAAAACTAATAGTAACATGAAAGCATTAATTGCTCTATTGATGCTGTTGCTTGTTGCCTGCTCATCACTTCCGAGTCCACAAGCACAACCACCGCAGCAACCACAACTAGCACCACCCTCAGGAGAACTGCCAAGTGGAACAGCAACAACACAAGACGGACAAACAATCTCATACAAAATTTATGAAGGGCCACCAGGAAGCCCATCAATAATCCTACTGCATATGCTAAGAAGAACCAGAACAGACTGGGACTCAGTAGCAAAATGGTTCCAAAAAAATGGATATACAGTAATAGTTCCTGATTTCAGAGGACACGGACAAAGCACAGGACAACTAGAAACCTTCAAAGAAGAAGACTACAACAACATGATATACGATGTAGGAGCAATGAAAAGCGTGCTCCAAAACAAAGGAGCAGACACAAAAAGATTAGCAATCATAGGAGCCAGCATAGGAGCAAACGTAGCATACAATTACGCACTGCAAGATGAAGATGTGAAAACAATAGTCCTGCTAAGTCCAGGCTTAGATTACAAAGGAGTAAAAATAAGCCCAACAAAATACAAGAAACCCTTCTTTGTAATAGCAAGCAAGGATGATGATTACAGCACAGCAACAGCGCAGGAATTCCAAAAAAACACAAACGCAAACGTAAAAATCTATGATGACGCCGGACACGGAACAAACATGTTCGCAAAAAGCGACCTGGCGCCAGCAATACTAAACTGGCTGAAATCAAAAGTATAAAGGAGGAATAAAAAATGGAAAAACAAAAAAAAGTCATAGTCTACTCAACACAAAGCTGCCCATACTGCAGCGCAGCAAAAGAGTTTCTGAAAGAAAACAAGATAGACTTTGAAGCAATAGACGTAAGCAAAGACCAAAGCAAAGCACAAGAAATGATAGAAAAATCAGGACAAATGGGAGTTCCAGTGCTTGACATCAACGGAACAATAATAGTCGGCTTTGACAAAGAAGCAATAAAGAAAGCACTAAAAATCAAATGATGCTGAATTCAAAATTTTTATTTCTTAATAATTGTTTTAATTACTAACAAAAGACCCCCCAGGATTAAGACTGGTATAGCATAAATGCCGGGAGCCAGACATATCATTCCTCCTTCTCCAATCTCAAGCGCCTCACCTATAGCAAAGCAAAGGATTCCTGATGCAAAAAGAAGGGCGCCTGAAGCCAAAACCAGCAAAGAAATCACAGAAAATAAAGATCTGCCTTTTGCGATTTTAAAACCAGTAATGCAAAGCACAATCGGGATTAAAATTCCAGGAACGGGAAAAATAAGCAGTAAAACAGAAAATATTATCAAATTTTCCAAATCAATAAAAGCATATCCTTCTGTTATTGTAAGATACAAAATTGGCAAAAATAAAATGAAAAAAACTACAAGACCAGTTAACGCACCATGCCAGGATTTTAATTTCATAAGAAAACCAGACACGATGCGTAATATAAACATTTGCATATTCCAAATACTCTGCAAAAGCTTTAAATAAAGTCTAGAAGCAAATTCTTAATACGGGCACGTAGCTCAGCTCGGTAGAGCACATCGTTCGCAACGATGGGGCCCCGGGTTCAAATCCCGGCGTGTCCAGTATGACAATCTATTTCATAACCGGAAACAAAAACAAGTATGAAGAAGTCAAAGCTATAATACCACAGGTCGAACAACTAGAAATAGACCTGCCAGAAATACAGGAAATAGACGCGCACAAAATAATCGCAGCAAAACTATCAGAAGCTTTTTCTCACAAGCAAGGAATTGAATTTATTGTAGAAGATACATCATTATATCTCGATTGCCTAAAAGGACTTCCAGGACCATTAATTAAATGGTTCCTGCAAACAATAGGCGACAAAGGAATATACAATTTGGCATCCAAACTTGGAAACACCAAAGCAGAAGCACGAACAATAATCGGCTACGCGCGCAGCCCAACAGACATCCATTACTTTGAAGGAATCGTGAAAGGAAACGTTGTCACGCCGAGCGCAAAAGGGAAATTCGGATGGGATAGAATCTTCCTTCCAGAAGGCCACAAAAAAACATATGGAGAAATGACGCTGGAAGAAAAAAACGAAATCAGCATGAGACGAATAGCAGTGAACAAGCTGAAAGAATTCCTTTAAGAAAGCCTGACTGATTTCAACTTCTTGACAGCTTTAGCCAAATCCTTACTCTTAACAAGAACGTGATCTGTTGAAAAAGCAGAAAGCGCGAAAATACTGATTTTCTCCCCGGCAAGAGCATTAGAAACTTTAGACATAAAACCAACAAGAGAAAAAGGCAAAATCATATCAAAAGTAATAATCTTCCAATCCTTCTCAATTTTGATGACGTTCTTCAAAGATTTCGATTGATTACATACTGCAGTAATCTCATTGCCATCTTTAATAACTGCAAAATATTCAGCAGGCGCCTTTTTTACCTTAGCAACAGCAAAAACACCCTTTTGAACAAAAAATTTGAGTTTCATAGCGCTTTTTTCACACCAGCCTTCGGACACAATTTAGCGACAACACACTTACTACAGTAAGGCGTGGGAGCCTGACAGACAGCCCTGCCATGCGCCTTCAACAACCACTGAGTTTCCTTCCAATACTGCTTAGGAATAAGAGTGTCAAGGTCTTTCTCAATCTTCCCAGGATTAACATTCTTAGTCCAACCCAAACGAAAAGACAAACGAATAACGTGAGTATCAACAACAACACCCTCAACAATGTCAAAAGCGTTTGTTAAAATGACAATGGCAGTCTTTCTGCCGATACCTGGCAGTTCAGTAAGCCCATCAATAGTCTTGGGCACTTTGCCATTGTGATTTTTCACAAGAATCATACAGGCTTCAATAATGTGCTTGGCTTTGTTGCCTGCAAAAGAGATTTTTGATATGTATTTCAGCAAATCAGAAACAGAAGCTTTAGCATAATTCTCTGCTTTTCTGTATTTCGCAAACAATGCCGGAGTTGATGCGTTTACCACCTCATCCCTTACTTGAGCAGAAAGAATGGCGGCAACCAATAACTCCAAAGAATTCTTGAAATCAAGATAGTATTTGGCATTTGGATAAGATTTCTTCAAAATTCTCAAAACTTCAACAGCTTTTTCCATATTCAATACGTCGTGAAAATAATATCTGAATGAGCCATCTTCTTATAAAATTCCAAATCAGGATTCTTAACCTTAGATTCAAAAATAACCAAGTCGAGACCCTCCCAAAACAAAAACCAGCCTCCAGGTTCAAAAAGAACAATAAGAAAAGTGGTAAAAATATTCATTTCATTAAAATAAAACATCAAAATAGTGGCAAGAATCATCACAAAAATACCAGCAACAGTAAAAATAATCCCTCTATGAACAATACCATTAACATCATTTTTAATCTGATGATAATGCTTATTAAAATGCTCATGAAGCCTATTTTTAATAACACTCTCAATCTTAGAATCATGATGATTTTTCGGCACGAGAATCCTCAACTCAATACCGCCATCTTCCTTATCACGGCTTGCACGCTTCACTTCCTGCAAGAAATCATCAGAAAGAGCCCTTTTATCAAAAGGCCTAGGATCAAAAATAGAAAAAATATCATCATAACAATCAACCCAAAGAGGAATATTGGACTTTTCCAAAGTTTTTTTCAAGTGCTGCTGATGAACTGACTCCTCTTTTTTAACCATACCAACAACAACCAAAAAACAGTTTATAAGATTTACTGTTTTAGAAACTTATTTATACAGTTGTATAGGACGATAATTCAACGGGCAAGTAGTTCAGTCCGGTAGAACGCTCCGCTGGCAGCGGAGAGGCCGTGGGTTCAAATCCCGCCTTGTCCACTTATAGGCTCCGTGCGACTCCGCAGCAAATAAGCAGAAACTTGAAGTAATCCCGCCTTGTCCACTTATAGGCTTCGCGCGGCTCCGCAGCAAATAAGCAGAAACTTGGAGTAATCCCTCCCTGTCCATACGAAATCTTTTTAAAGCGCTCCTTTAAACAACATAATACTATGGTCAAGGCAGTATTCTTTGACTTTTGGGGGACATTAGTGGAGAATGGAACATACTCTCCAATGAAACAGTCATACAACATTCTACGCGTCAGAATGCCATTTGGCGAGTTTGCAGAAAAATTTGAAACAGTCCTGATGACCAAAGAATATGAGGACCAGGCAACAGCATTCAAAGACGTATGCGAAGAATTCGGAGTCCCGACAATACCTATAGTGATAGAAAAACTGATAGGAGTATGGAACAAAAACAGACTGCTAGCAAGCATATACCCTGACACGATAGACATGCTAAAAGCGCTAAAAGAGAAAAAAATCAAAATCGCAATAGTCAGCAATGCTCCAACCAACAGCGTGGAACCAGTACTTGAAAGATTTGCAATGAAAGATTACTTTGACGGAATATTCCTAAGCTGCGAACACGGCAAACTCAAAACAAATGGATTATTTGAAATAGCCATGAAAAAACTAAAAGTCAAAGCAAAAGACTCATTGTCAGTGGGAGACAGCATAGAAACAGACATCAAAGGAGCAGAAGCAGCAGGAATCAAAGGATACCTGCTAGACAGAAATGGAAGAAGAGAATTTGAAAACAAAATAATCACACTCACAGAAGTGCTAAAGCTAGTGGAGGAGTAATATGCAACAGGCATACGTAGAACACAGAGGAACAAAAAGAAAAGCAAGAGGATTCACCTGCGCAGAAATGAAAGAAGCAGGAATGACCTGCCAGCAATTCGACGCATTAAAACTCCCCTGGGATTCAAGAAGAAAAACCAAATACGCTGAGAATGTCGCTTACCTGAAAAAACTTGAAAAACCAGCAGAAAAGCCGAAAAAAGCAAAGCCAAAAGCAAAATGAATGATTGCATATTCTGCAAAATAATCAAAAAAGAAATACCTGCAGACTTCATCTATGAAAACGACAAAATAGTCGCGTTTTTAGACATACACCCTTGCAACAAAGGACACGCTCTTGTGGTGCCAAAAGCACATTTTACAGACCTACTGGAAACACCAGATGATGTATTAGCTGACATAATTTCAAGAACGAAAAAAATAGCACCAGCAATAGTGAAAGCAGTAAAAGCAGACGGTTTCAACTCAATATTCAACACAAAACCAGCAGCAGGACAAGTAATCTTTCATACACACATGCACATCATACCAAGATTCAAAAACGACGGCTTAAAACACTGGCCTGAAAAAGAACTTTCTAAAGAAGAAATGGAAAAGATAAAAGAAGAGATAAGAGCTGAATTAAAATAGACGATACTTTTTTAAACATCAGATTGACGCATTTCTATAACGGCGGTGTAGCTCAGCCTGGTTAGAGCACCGGTTTCATAAGCCGGGGGTCGGGTGTTCAAATCCCCTCACCGCCACTTGCCGTGGTGGCACAACCTGGTACTGCGCAGGATTGGAATATCGAAAGTCCGAGATTTTCGGAATATTAGAATCTCGGATTCCAACGATCCTGTTTCCGCAAGGATATCCCGGTTCAAATCCGGGCCACGGCGTAATTACAGACGAAGTCCTTGTTGTGCTTTGTAAAGGATTTGAACCGGAAATCCCGGTTCATCGCGCGGAACGAAGTTCCGCGGGAACTCGCAGAAGCCCGACTTCAGCGAGTAATCCGGGCCACGGCGTATATATTCTTTTTAGCCGGATTTGAACAGCGTAAACTTTTTAAACAAAAACATGATTCCAAGAGCAAAGAGGTGATATTAATGGAATATGACAAACTCGGTAGAATAGCATTCTATGCAGGAATAGTAATATCTTTAATACTAGGATGGAAAGACATTCCATACGCAACATTCATTCTGGTCGGTCTCGGTATCATTATCGGACTGCTAAACGTGTCGCAAAAGGAATCACACAACTTCCTGCTTGCAACATTAGTTTTGGTGACAGCTGGATTGTCTCTATCGACAGCATTCGGCGACCCAATAAAAAGCATAATACACTCATTCGTAGCATTCACCGCAGCAGCAGCTGTTGTAATAGCTTTGAAAGAAGTGTATGTAATACAAAAAGGCAAGTAATTGCCTTATTTTTTTTTCTTATTTCAACACAAAGCTTTTTAAAAGACTCTTTTTCTCGAATACTGACGCCGGGATAGTATAGTCCGGTCAAGTATTCGGCCCTCTCGCGGCTGAGACACGGGTTCAAATCCCGTTCCCGGCATAGTTTTCTTAACAGCACTTCGTGCTTTTACTTCAACTGTTTGGAACGGGATTTGAAATGCTTGCCAAAACCTTCGGTTTTGTCGGCAGCCCTCGAGCTTCGCTCTGCGGGCAATCCCGTTCCCGGCATAGTTTTCTTAACAGCACTTCTGACAGCTATATACTGCCTAAATGAGCCTTTTTTTCAGGTTTTCGATATTGCTACAAAAAAACAGCCCTAAAGCCAAAATAAACGGTATATGTTGTTACTAGGAGGTGGTAAAAAAGCGAAAGGTTTAAATAGTCCGAAAGCAGTAAAAACTGCCATGGACACGACGTATACAGAGACTAAATATGATGAGAGAATAGAACGGCAAAATCTTAAAGAATTAGTTGATGAAAACTCCTATCTCCTGGCAAAAGACCCAACAGGACAGTCAATCAAAATAGACCGACCATTAGGTTCAGGAGGTCAGGCATTAGTCTATGATGCCAGATTAATTTACGGCAAAATGAACGTAGACGCCTGGCGAGGACTACTAATACCAATACTAACAAACATACGATTACTTGGAAACTCGGGAAACATATCTCACTGGCATACCCATAATCAAGAAGCCTGCAGAGACGCACTCGAATACAACTCAACAACCATGCCCCAATTCGTCAAAGACTACTTCAAAAAATCCAAGGTAATAGAGCCAAACAGGAGAGTAGTAGTAAGAGTATCAAGACACATGGAAACTGACAAAGACAGACTAGATCGGGAATTAAGGCAAAGAAAACTCACAGGACTAGTACACCCAAACATACCTTATCATTTTACAATTGGAGAGCTTCAGGATGGAAGATCTTACACTGTTTTAGAAAGACTTGATGGCGCAATAAGCCCAGAACAAACCAGCAAATGGTCCCTTGACAAACAACTAAACCTTTTCACTCAACTGGTAAATGGACTTAAAAAACTCAAAGAATACGGAATACTGCACAGAGACCTAAAACCAGACAACCTCCTCTATAAACAGAAGAAAAACCAGGTAAAAATAGCAGACTATGGACTTATGAAACAATCCTACGGCAGAAGCACATTCCAAACAGAAGAAGGGAAATTACTAGGAACTGCAGGCTTTATGAGCCCTGAACAGGTTAGAGAACTCGAAAGCTGCGACTGGAGAAGCGACCAGTTCTCAGCAGGAGCAACAATGTACGAAATAATAACAAAAAAAGATTTATTGGGGCTGCCTGAAGACCAAAGACACGACATACAATCAATACTCACTGCAACACTAGATAGGCCAAAAATCGATTCAATATTAGACTCAAAAGACATTAGAAAAGAATGCGTAGAAATGGTAATAGCCAGAATGATGCAACCAGAACAAGAAAGACGATATCAAGACCACGATGAAATACTTGAAGACCTAGAAAGAATAAAACAAGGCAAATTTCCAAAAAACACGAACAGCAATTATGTTGCCAGAGTGTTCAGCCCATCCCAATACGCAGGCTCAAGCGGATTACTCCGAGTAATAAGAGGAATAGGTTCTGCATTAGGCGTTGCGCTATAAGATTCTTTAGCGGTCAAACTAAGTTGCACGTTGTCCACCAGAAGTCATCAATAGCAGTAAGTGTCTGAGCCAAATCGCGCCGGGTCAAGCCTTTCAACCCGCACTATTGTTTCACTGCCGTCATCATTGGTCACGCGAACAGCTCCCCCGCTCTGAATCTTTTGCACAATCCTGTTCAATTCACAATCCCAAAATCCGGCAACCATACTCATTTCATGAATTATATAGTCAAACAACGATTTATATGTTGTCATAAGAATTTATATAAACTATATTTTTAAATTTAATAATTAATAAAGCTGGAAAATTCACGACAATAAACCCTAATCAATAAAAATACTGATGCATTAATGAAAAAAAATGAGTGTATATGACAAAATATGGAAACAGAAAAAGCCAAAAGGGTACTACAAAACAAGCATATCTGGACAGGTGATGAAACTCTTCAGGCAAATAAAAGCAGAACGAGTGCTGGACATAGGCGCAGGAGACGGAACAAACCTAATATATCTCGCAAAAAAAGGATTTCAATCATACGGACTCGAGATTTCTAAAGAAGGAATCAAAAAAGCAAGAAAAAAAGCCAAACAAGAAAATTGCATCGTCCAAGTACTAGAGGCAGACATGTTCCATCCGCTGCACTATAAAACTGAATTCTTTGATGCAGTATACAGCTACCAGACGATGAACCACGGCAGGCACGGCCAGATATTAAAGTTGCTTAAGGAAATACACAGAATACTCAAGCCAGGAGGAATATTCTCGATAAAAGTGGTGCAAAGAAAATCATTCAAACCCAAAAAACTGCAAAAAGACATTTACTACGAAAAATCACGTGAAAAAACCTACAAATTCTTAGAAGAAAACACTTACGTGCCAATGCAAGGCGAAGAAAAAGGGCTTGTGCATTATTACTTTGCAAGAGAACAGTTGAAAAGAGAGGTCTCTCAAATAGGCTTCAAGTTCTTAAATTTGAAAGAAGCAGGTCATCACATAATAGAAAATTTCAAGAAAAAGTAAAAAAGTCTTAGTACCAGTTAATATTCAATTAACTAGAAGCGTCGAGGCTTGCGCTTTGCGTAGCACTCTCGGCAGTAGACTGGCTTTCCTTCAGTTGGTTTGAAGGGAACTTTAGTCTGAGCACCACAGTCAGAGCATGTTGCATCATGCATCTCACGTGGAGCGCCGAAATCGTTTCCGAATCCCATTTGTTATTCACCCGTGTTGTTTTAGTTATATGCGAGAAAGAGTCTCGATATACTATGGTATAGGTACATTCTGGAGTATATAAATGTATGCTTTTTGCCTTTATAAAGAGGCATTTTGGTCAAATCCAGCCCAAATAGAGAGAAATCAGCATACCAATACCTAAAAGCAGGATTATGACTCCAGCAATCAAGTGCAGTATCTTTAACTTACCCTGGCGCCATTCCTCTGCCTTTTCAGTAGTAGTATAACCATAACAAACTGCGCCGGTAATCAAAAGCATAGGCAGAACGAAAATAAAGTTGTAAAGCAACAACAAGACGAGAGCATAATTCTTAGTAGTAGTTTTAGCCAGCAAGCCCAAAATAACAATATATGGACCTGAAGTGCAGGGAAGCAAAAACAAGCTAACAACAAAACCAACCAAAAAAGCCCCAGGAACACTGGTAACTCCCTTAATAACTGATTTAAGCTTAGGCCTCCAGGATAAAGGAACCTCCATAACAAACCACTTGCCATAAGCAAAATAGTCCTTTAAATTAAACAACCCCACTAAAATAGCAAGAACAGCAACAATAGCATAAAACACGTGACTAAGCCCGGCTGCATTAATTGCTGAGTATAAACCAAGACCCATCAGAAAATAAGACAAATAAATGGACAATGTAAATACAAGACCAGCAAGCAAAGCCCTTCTCTTATTCTCAGCCACCAAAATGGTGGTAAGCAAAATGATTAAAACAGCAAAAGCACACGGATTGATCGCATCAACAGCAGCAGCAGAAATAACAGCACCAAGAGTCAACTGACCTTTTAATTTAGTCTTACCAGGCTCCTCCAAAGGAGAGCTATCACCAACAATACTCAACGCTTCTTCAGGAACACGATCCAGAGGAGAAGCACAACCCTCTAACAAGCACTTCTCAATCTCTGATTCAATCTGTTTTCCAATCGCAGGACTAAAACCAGCAATAACAGTATCATCAATAAAAATAGTCGGAACTCCGCCAACTTTTTGGCCAAAAGCAGAAGACATCTTCTCAAACAACTCAATATTACTCTTGTTAAAATAAACCTCGTGCTCAATAACCCTTAAAGAAGGATATTTCGGCTTAATTTCATTCAAAAAAGCATTCAAAGAAGAGCAATGAGGACAGCCCCGTCCATAAAACTCATAAATCACAACCTCATTTTCTGAGTCTGAAACAACAGAGCCGACAGGATTCGCTTTATCTGACAAAAGAAAAATAGCGCCTACCAAAGCCAGAAAAACAAATACTGCAAGTAAGGTCACTTTTCTCATTTTTCAAC
>JBFYLW010000010.1:0-5488 GCA_041305185.1 Nanobdellota archaeon | reverse complement strand
CCCGTGTTGTTTACTAAATAATTACTAGGTGCGATATAAAAGGCTTTTGCCTGTAAAAATCAAAAAAAGAAACCAAAAACCAGTCCGGCAATCGTTGAATAAACAATCACCAGACAAACATAAGTCAGGGTTTTTGTTGTGCCTAAAACCTTTCTGATAACCAGCATGTTAGGCAAGCTCAAACTAGGCCCTGCAAGAAGCAAAGCTAGTGCTGGTCCTGACGCCATACCTTTCGAAATCAAAGCCTGAACAATAGGAATCTCTGTCAAAGTTGAAAAGTACATGAAAGCACCAAATATTGAAGCTATCAAATTACCAGTTATCGTGCTCTTCCCAACCAACCCCTCAATCAATGTTTGAGGCAAAAGAGGCATGATAAAACCAGCAATAAAAACACCAATAAAAAGCAATGGAAGAAGCACTTTGGCAAAACCCCAGGTTTCCTCAAGCCATTTACGAGTCACGTCATCTTTAAACTTCCACAATACCAATCCCACAACGCCAAAAGTGAACAAGCCCATTATTGAATATCTTAATAACATATCAATCTGCAAACCACTTACCACCAAAACCCCAACCATCAAACCAAAAAACACAAACAACACGCTGTTCGATATTTTAGATTCTTCAGACTCCAAAACAACCAAGCCCTTCTCCACCTTTTCCCTGAAAATCAAAGCCATAGTCAAACCCACCAAAATAGACAGCGAAATCGCAGAAACAATCCTGGCAATCCCTATTTTAAATCCCAAAATGCTCAAAGTCAAAAACATAGCAGCGATATTAATTGCCGGACCTGCAAACAAGAAAGTAACAGCAGGACCAAGCCCTGCACCTCTTTTCCTGATTCCGGCGAATAACGGCAGGATAGTGCAGGAACAAACAGCAAGAACAGCTCCAGAAACAGAAGCAACACCATAAGAAACATACAATTTTGCTTCGTGACCCAAATATTTCATCACCCTCTCTTTCTGAATAAAAACAGCTATAGCGCCAGCAATGAAAAAAGCAGGAACAAGACAGGTAAGAACATGCTGTCTTGCGTAATCGTGCAATAAATCAAAAGCAGACAATACTGAAGTCTTAAACCAGCCAGCATTCGATGGAACAAAATACAACAAACCAAATACGATTGCAATCCATATCAACATATTCCAATCTTTTCTTTCCATTCAAACCACCCACATCACCAAGTAGTATATTCCTACAAGGATAAAAATAACAGCGATTATTTTTCTCATCCACTTTTCAAAAACCTGAACCTTGTTCATCACATTGCTCAATCTATGCACGCTTTTGACCAAGATGAATGAGAATAATATGACTGGCAGGCCGGTAGCAAAAGCAAAAACAGCAGGAATAACAAAACCATCCCCTGCTTTGATTGCAAGAGGAATGAGCATTCCAAAAAACAGCACTGCGCTGAAAGGGCAAAAAGCCAAAGCGAAAATCACACCAAGCAAAAACGCCCCAAGAAAGCCTTTGTTCGCGAGTTTTTCTTTTAAAGCGCTAAATTTATCGTTTCCCTGAATAAAACTCAGTTTGACCACATCCAGCATGACAATGCCGATGACAATCAAAAGAGGACCTAAAATCCTTTCACCATACTTTTGCAAGAACAAAGAGATTGCCTGAGTATTGACGCCAACCCATACAATCAACGAAGCAATAACAACATAAGTAAACATCCTTCCAAGAGTATAAAGAAATCCGACCAGAATAGTATGTTTGCTGTTGTCAATTCTCTTGCTCGTATAAGCAATTGCAGTAATATTCGTGGCAAGAGGGCACGGGCTTATAGCAGTCATCAAGCCAATAAAAAAAGCAGCAATTACAGGAATACTGCTCGCGCCCATTACTTCCATAAAAGACATCAAACCCATTCTAACCTGCCAGTTTCTGCTCAATAATTTTTTTAAGATAAGTCATGTACTCTTCTTTGTTGCCAATCTTATACCAAACATTAGTGTTTTGCTCTGCTGAAAAATTCCCATCACTTGCATACACGCCCAGCCATAAAGAAGAGCCAGCCGCACCATACTTAACGACCAAATCCTTATTTTCAGGCAGTTCCCCGTTAATATGCCCAAAAACAATCTTACCAGACTTCAATTCATCAGCAAAATAAGTATTCACAGTCTCCTCTGCATAATCTCCCACAGTAATACATGAATAGCACTGGTGCGTTCCATGAAAATGGTAAATTTCAAGCTTTTCAACATTAACAACAGGGTCAGCATCCGCAACTACATCACCATTAATCTGCGAATCGTTTGAGCATCCTGCAACAAACAAAACCGCAATCAAAAATAAAAAAGATTTATTCATTTCAGCCACTTCTTAATCTCTTCAACAGTTGGAATCCTGCCGTAAGCCTTCACTTCCCCATCAACAACAATCGCAGGAGTTGACATGACACCATAATCAACAATCTCGCCAACATCAGTCACTTTCTCAATCTCTGCTTTAATCTTCAATTCCTCAACTGCCTTTCTCGCATTTTCTTCAAGCAGCTTGCACTTAGGACAGCCGCTTCCCAAAAGTCTTATTATCATTTTGTACCTCCAATCACAATCATCTTAAACAACATTTATCCTTCAACATCCTGCCTTTTGAATGACCAAGAGCCTTGAAAACATCACAAACCTTCAAGTTCTTAATCGAATACAATATCTTCTTGCCATCTCTCCTTGATTTAAGGACTCCAGAATCCAACAATTTAGCCAAATGCATGGAAGTATTGGATTGTGTTCTGTCAATCAAGCCAGGAAGCACACAAGCACACCTCTCACCCTTAAGAAGAACCTCAACTATCCTATACCTCGTCTCCTCAGAGAGCGCCTTCAAGAGTTTTAGATTTTCTGTTCTGTTCATATATCAACGAACATTGATATGTTATATTTAAAGTTTTCTGTGATTTTTAATTAAAAACACAACACCAGTTTACAAGCCAGCACGCACACAAACGCAAAATTTTAAAAGATTTATGCCCAAGTTTACTTTTAGAAATTCCTATTGCACGTATTTCGGCACTTCGCCTGTAAAGAAATATTTTATGTGCTCCCACGCAGTTTTAGGACGTCTGACTCCAGTCAATCTGTCAACATACTCCTCTCCGTGCCTTTCCTCCAGAACATCACACGCCCCACAAGCCATAAACAAGTCGTCTTCAGCACCAGCAAAAGCCAAATACCAGACATTCACTTTTTGCCCCTTGTTTTTCTCAAATAGAGACTTGGCCAATTCTTCCAATTCATTAGAAGGCATATCTGCTAACTGCTCCTTGCAATACTTTCTGCAAAGCATTCCCCGCAATTCCGGGCTTGGAGGCGTTATCATCATTTTCGTTGATTAAACCAGCCAATCATTAAAAAACTTTCGACTTTGTTCAAATTATGTGTTACTTTTGAGTAGTTAAACAACGATAGCTTTATAAATCATCATATTACCCCCTATTCAGGGGGGTTTGAAGTGACTTTAACCAAAGAAGACATTCATTTACCTAACTACTGCAACACCAGCTCTGTAGGTAAATTGGCTGGCGAAGACATACTTCTTGAGGACGTAGCCATAGGAGGACTGTTCGGAAGGCTTAATTTCTTCTGCAGAGGAAAGAAAAGCACAGGAAAAACGCAATTAATGCGAGACATCTACAACTGCTTTTTTCACGGAAACCAATGGGGACTATGGGAAGAAGGAAGAAGCGACTTCAAGCCAAAAGACTTGTTTGAACGACTAAACATCTCCCTCGCCAAAGGAACAATAGATGACATGCCAGAATGCAAGGCAGTCTACTCCAACGGGAAAGTCGAGTATCTTATTCACTCTTACAAAGATGAAGAAGGAGAACCAAAACTCACTTGGCAAAAAATAAGCAAGGAAGAAAAAGACAAAATAGAAGCACAGTTCGCACTGACAACAGAAGACCTAGTGCAATTAAAAAACGTTCACAAAAAATTCTTCTGCATCGACGAATACAACAGATGCCCAGAAGTCGTAATGAACCTGTTCTACGGATTGATGACAGGAGAAATCAACCATAACGGAGAAATCATCAAACTAGGAAACGGATACTATGCCGGAATGGCAGCCTCAAACCCAGAAGATTATGAAGGCACATTCAAAATGGACTTCGCAATGTGGGCAAGATACCACATTGTACTTGACTTTGATGCATATGAAACAAAGGTGAAGGATAAAGACGCGCTCAAGAAAAAAAACCTTTCACCAGGAGTACAAGAAGCACCACCAGCAGACCGCCACGAAGAAATAGAAGCAGTATATGACAAGATAAGAAAAATCACGCCAACAGTCAAAGAAAGAATAATCCTGCAATACTTCCAAACAGCACTTGGGCAATGCACAAACAAAAGCCACAAGGGAAACAAGGAATTCGTCGACTGGCCAAGAGCGTGCTCAAGCGCAAACTGCCCAGGCGAAACAAAACTCTGCGGACAACTAAAAGCAATCGACGAAAGAGCAGTAAGAGCCATGTACCTGCTCGCAAAAGGCCTTGAAGAAATCGTGAGAATAAAGACAGGCGCAAACATTGAGATAGATCCTGTTGAAAGCCTGGCTCTGGCATTCCAGTTCGTTGCTCCATACAAAGGAATCGTAAGCCCAAAAGCAAGCAAGGAAAAAAGAGGAATAGAAGCAATCGTCATTGCAGGCCTTGTTGAAAGCATAAAAAAAGGACTGAACGACAAATTCAAAGACCTCGATGCAGTAATCGATGCAGAACTGATAAAGAAAAAAGATTACGCTGTACTCGCCAGGCTAAAAGAAAGATTCGAAGCAGAGGGCAAAAAAGATGAATACGAAGAAATAGAAAAAGCAACAAGAAAAACATACGAAGAAACAAAAACAACAACCAAAACAGAAATCCTGAAAGAATTCAGCAAAGAAATAGATGCAAAAGAAAAAGAATACCTATCACAGGCAATCAAAGACGACATAGACAAATTCAGCTTCTTAATTTTGAAACAAATAGAAGCACACGACCCGCAATACTACGCAAGAATCAGCAACCTGATAAAAACTTTAAACTGGGACGAGAAAACCTACGCCAAAAACACAAAACAAGCAACAATAACACACAAAGAATTCCAAGCCAAAGCAAAAAGCTCACTGGATGACATTCTAAAACAACACGCAGAAGAATTAGTTGAAATGGAAGATTTCATGGAAGCATTAAGCAGAGAAATGCCAAAAGCGAGAAAACAGGCAAGAGACAAAGCAGAAATCGAAATCATAAAAGAAAAATCAGACTCCAAAAAAATAAAATTCATACCAGACGAGAAAAAACCAGCATACGAAAAGGAACTAAAAGAAAAACTCATCAAATCACTGCAGGAAAGCCAAAAAGCAGAAATCCAAGAAAAAAAAGACCGCCTCTGCAAAGACGAATGGGAATTCCTCAAAGAATTCTACGAAGAATACGCAGAAGAAAGAAAAAAACAGAATGGCAAATGAAACACGTACACATACC
>JBFYLW010000009.1:0-3338 GCA_041305185.1 Nanobdellota archaeon | reverse complement strand
CTGCCTGTTTGGCAATTGGTTTTTTGATTAGAATTGAGAATATTGCTTGAGCTAAATCCAATAAAGTGAATCAGCACTTTTCTGCGCTTTAGCCTCGTGTTTTTGTTTCATGGTTATCACTTACATTTCATGTTCAATCTTAATCTATATATATTTTGTTGAATATTATTTAAATAATCATCAATAAATAGCCAAATAATTGAATAATATTCAACTTTTAAAGGATGTTTTTGTTATTTTTTGATTTACAAAACCCAAATCTTAATAAATGCTCCTCTTATTTTTTAGTATATGGATGTGAGTCTTGACCAGCAAACTTTCAAAGCTTTGGCTAGCAGTACTAGAATTGATGTTCTTAAGCTTCTTGGCAAACGTCGTTATATGCAGAGTGAGATTGCTGATATCCTGAAATTGTCAGTGCCTACTGTTAAAGAGCACTTGTCTGCTTTGGAGAGAGCTGGTCTTGTTGAAAGGCATGAGGAGGGCAGGAAGTGGAAATATTATTCGTTGACAAAGAAGGGTCATGGTGTTTTGCATCCTGAGGAGATGAAAATCTGGATTGTTCTTGGCTTGTTCTGTTTTAGCGTTGTTGGTGGAATCTTGACGTACTTGAGAGCTCTTTCAGGTTCTTTTGGTGCTCAAATGGTTTCAAAAGAGATGGTTGCTCAAGATGCAGTTCCTCGTTTGGCTGCTACTGTTGCTGAAGAGGCTGTTCAGCCGGTTAACTGGCCTGTTGTTTTTGGTGTTGCGGCTTTATTATTTGGTATTATGCTGGTATACTTGTTTATGCGCTCTTGCCGGCAAAAGATATTGTTAGGTAAATGCCTTACCAAAAAGTAGGGTATATATTAACGCTTGATATTTAGTTAAAAAGGTGATGAAAAATGAACAAAATAATGATTTTATTGGCTATTTTGTTGATCGCGCTTACTGCGTGTGAGACTAAAGTTATCATGCAAGAGCCTGGTCAGCAGCAGAATGCTATTAGCGTTCAGGGTTCTTCTGAGTTTGATGTGGCTCCTGATTTGGCTAAGGTGCGTTTCAGGATTGAAACTCTTAGCCCTACTGCCCAGGATGCTCAATTGCGCAACAGAGAGATTGGCGCAAGTGTGAAGGCTGCTTTGCTGAAGGCCGGTGTCAGGGAGAATGAACTTGAAACGACTGATTACAGGATTGAGAAGGTTCAGGAATGGGATCCTCAGTATGATAAGATGATTGACAAGGGTTACAGGACGAGCAATGCTTTTGTTGTTACTACAAAGGATTTGGAGAAGGTTGGTCCTTTGCTTGATGTTGGTGTTCAGGCTGGCGCTAATAATGTTGACAGCATTAGTTTCGAGCTTTCTGATGGCAAGCAGAAGGAAGTCAAGACAGAGGCTTTGCAGAAGGCTACAAAGAATGCCCGCGATAAGGCAGAGGCTTTGGCGAGTGGTGCTGACGTTCGTATTGGAAAGGTTCTTTCATTGTCTGAGAGCAGTTATGTTATTGCCCCTGTTGCCAGGTATGATATGATGATGGCAAAAGCTGAGATGGGTGGTGCTCCAACAACTGAAATCTCTCCTGAGAGCGTGCGTGTTTCTGCTCAGGTGAGTGTGAGTTATGAAATCGCTTAATTTTTTTTTAATTTTGTTGTTTTTGGTTGCTTGTACTGATATTCCTAATTCTCCTTCTGATACGAAAAGGTCGCATTATATGATGACTAAGGCTTCTTTCTGCAACGTTGATGCTGACTGCACTTGCGGCGGTATTGACACGAAAACAGATAATTGTTTTGTGGGCAATAAGTTGTACGCTTCAAAATATGTTGATTTTTCTAGGAGTTGTCCTGATTTCTGCACTGGTATTGCTGGTCATTTGGAGACTAAGTGTGTTAATAGTGTTTGTAAGAATGTTCAAATTGTGAGAGCCTGCACTGAGGAGGCTAAGATTTGTCCTGATGGCAGTGCTGTTGGCAGGACTGGTCCGAATTGCGAGTTTGCTCCCTGTCCTGGTGTTGAGTGTTCATCTGATGCGGATTGTGTTCCTGCTGAATGCTGTCATGCGACTGCTTGTGTTCCTGTTAGCAAGAAACCCTCTTGTGATGGTGTTATGTGTACAATGGAGTGCAGGGCTGGAACTCTTGATTGTGAGGGAAGTTGTTATTGCCAGGACGGCAAGTGTTCTGCGCGTTTGATTGAGGAAATAGTTGTTCCGGGAGAAGTTGAGACTATGGAGTCCTGCGCTCAGAAGGGCGGCAAGTGGATGCGTGGTAATGTCGGTTATTTCTGTAATTATCCTGCGCGGGATGCTGGCATGTCTTGCACTGATGGCGAGCAGTGTGAGGGTGAATGTCTGGTTGTAGGAAGGTTGGGTAAGTGTAGTGATTACAGTGTTTTGTTTGGCTGTATTACTGTGCTTGAGAATGGGCGGCAGTTGGGTAAGTGTATTGATTAGATTTTCTTAATTTTTATTCCTTTTTCTTTGTAAAAGTCAAGTATTGTTGGTGTTTGGAAGAAGTGGTATGTGCCTGCTGCAATCAGTGTTGGTGCTTTCATGTATGGCAGTGATCTTTCTGCCATGATTGTGTTTCTTTTCATATGTTTTTCAAACTCTTCTTTGGTGAGTTTGTTTTTCATTTGAGTTGTCTTTTCATTCATTAGCTGCATCATTGCTTGTGCACTGCTATTTTCATATGCTTCAACTATGTCATCAGAAAATCCGAGGATTTCGCCTGCTTTATCGTAGATTTTTCCTGTTTCTGTTTGTTCTTCTGGTGTTTCAAGGCCGACATTTGTTATTTTCATTTCGTCTGCGGTTTCTTGTATTATGTGGTCGAGTGCCTGAATGGTTTCAGCCATTTGTTTTAGTTCTATGTATTGTCTGAAGTTTCGCGGCTCGTTTTTTAGCCCGCTTAACATTTTATACACCATCTCTCTCAAATCTATGCTCTCGAGCAGAGAATCATAATCATAGCTTTCTGTCAGCACATGTTTTTTTCCTGCGCAGTATTTTCTAATGTCTTCTCTGTAAATGTCTGGTGCAGAATGGCGGGTGGCTATTGCGTGCGATATTATTCCTTTATTGTCCAGTTCCCATACAAATGGTAGTTTTCTTTGTTCAGCCATTTGCCACCTTCACCAAGCTCTCAGCCCATGCTAAAGGAGTGTTCTCATTATATTCGTTAGTTTCTCCATAATACAATTCCGGCATTCCTTTTTCAGTCATTGCGTTTTTTGCTTTGTTCAAATAAAATTTGTATTTGTTTGTTTTTCCTAGTTGTTTGTATATTATTGCGAGCCAGGGGAATCCCAGTGTCCATTCTGCTTCTTTGCCGTTATTATAATAGTCGTCTTCAAAGT
>JBFYLW010000008.1:0-7154 GCA_041305185.1 Nanobdellota archaeon | reverse complement strand
AAAAAGAACAAAAAAAGCAGTTTAAAAGATTATCTATATCGCCTGAACGCGAATATGCCACCAAGCGCTACTAAAGCAGCCAATAACAAGGTTATAGTGCTGAATTCTGGGACTGGGTCTGACGGGTCTCCGGTGTAATCCTGGAAGATTTGCTGATCATTCTGCGTATCAAGTCCTGTGAAAAAGATGTTTTGGCTTCCAAGTCCGCAAACCATTGGTCCCCAGCCTAATGTTATATCAGGGTACAGAATTGCGCCGCCAACTATTGCCAATCTATCGCCACTAATTGTTTCTCTGCTGGAGTAAACAATTCCATCTGGACATTGAAAGGGAAATTCATGGTTTTTAGAATCATCAGTGGAAAGTTTTGTTAAGCCGGTGCCATCTAAATTCATTTCATAAATCTTAGCAAATCCTCCACCTGTATTAGCGCTGAATAATATTTTTGTTCCGTCTTGACTCAGTACTGGTGCAGTGTGTTGAGCATCATCAGTGGTTAAAAGAGTTCTGGCACCGCCTGCTAATGGTGTTTTACAAATCTGATTAAAAAGTCCATAACTACAAACATAATATGCGTAAGTATTATCACAATCAGCAGGATAACCGTTATAAAAACATTCCTTATTTTCAGTTGTCAGCTGAGTAGATAGTCCAGGAGCATTAATGTCTCCTTTGTAAACATTATAATTACCTCCACTTGTTCTGCCGCAAAAAACA
This sequence comes from Nanobdellota archaeon, assembly GCA_041305185.1. Classification (GTDB taxonomy): domain Archaea; phylum Nanobdellota; class Nanobdellia; order Woesearchaeales; family ARS49; genus CABMGU01. Next base: position 6,437 of record JBFYLW010000008.1, on the reverse strand, counting down.
AAAGTATGCCCATCACTACACATTGTAGGTCTTTCTTTATCAATATCATTATCAAATGTTATCTGAGCGCTACTTCCGCCAATAGTAAACTTGAACATTTCCTCATCATAAGTGACAGCTTCTTCTGACACGGCAATAATACTATTTGAGTTGTAGGCATACGGATACCAAATATAAGTTTCTGGAAATAAGGTTGAAAGAGGTGTTTTACTATTAGTGTCTCCAGGATTTGAATAGCAAGTATCCCAAATGTTACAATTATAAAAAACGTAGTTCGAGCTGTCATAATAAGTCGGATAATAATTCTCATTTGTATCATCAGTCAGCTGGAATAAATCACCTGCAAGAACAACCTGCGCCAACAACATAAAAACAAGAACATAAACAATCACTTTCTTCATCATCATCACCTTTTTAGTTTTTTTTCTATATACCTTAAGAGTTTAAAAATGTGTTGTTAATTAAGAACAATGAAAAAAACAAAAAAAGCAGTTTAAAAGATTATCTATATCGCCTGAACGCGAATATGCCGCCAAGCGCTACTAAAGCAGCCAATAACAGGGTCATAGTGCTGAATTCTGGGACTGGGCCACCATTGGCATCTCCTCCATGATCCTGCCAAACCTGATCGTAAGTACCATCATTCTGAGTGAAAAAAATATCGTAACTCGCCACAGAATCACAAGCAGCAAAACTATAGGCGGCTGCATACAAGTCCGATACTGAAGGCAGAATTTGCGACAAATAATCAGTTCCGAGAACTTCATTATGAAAAGCGTACAAAGTGCCATCAGGACAATAGAACGGATAATAATAATTATTTGCACCTGATGTGCGGGCAGTATCACTGCCTCCTGAAGAAGTCATAGTGTGAATTGTTGCAAAACCGCTATTTAAGAAATCATACCCCCAGTAAGCAATTTCCGAATAATCAACATTCCAGTCAGGATCACCTTTATCCCATGAACTGGACGTAAGCATTGTTACGGCACCGCCCGCAATAGGAACCTTTGCAATCTGCCAATTACTGCCATCGTTTCTGGCAAAAACAACATCAGTATCACCACAATTAATAATCCCATCATTCTGGGCGCCAGGTCCATCATCAAAAGAACCGCTGGTTAGCTGAGTCTCACCACCTGATGAAATAGACGTCTTGTAAATATGATTATAACCGCCACCATCATCTCCCCAAAAGACCACGGTATCTCCATCAAAGCAAGTATCAGGATAGTATTTGTTCCATGACGAGGTGGTTAGTTGAGTTTCAGATCCTCCTATATTCTTATAAACCTGGTAATACAAACCATCAAATAATCGGTAAACAATCTCTCCATCTGCATTAATATCAGGATAATTTGCGTCAGAGCTAGAAATTATTGTTTCACTGCCACCTCCCCTCACATCCTTGCAAACATAATTGTCACAAACATAAACAAGAGTGGTTATGCCTGAAGCACTATCCGGATTAGCGTGAAATTCAGAATCAGTAGTAATTTGTAAAGGGGCTGCACAAACAAGATTTATTGCTAATAACAAAATTGCTAAAAGCAGCAGCTGCCTCATAAGCTCACCTTTTTAGTTTTTTTTCTATATACCTTAAGAGTTTAAAAATGTGTTGTTAATTAAGAACAATGAAAAAAACAAAAAAAGAAGTTTAAAAGATTATCTATAACGCCTGAACGCGAATATGCCGCCAAGAGCTACCAAAGCAGCCAATAACAGGGTTATAGTGCTGAATTCTGGGACTGGGTCGCTGGGTCCTGGAGGGTCGTCGTAATGGTCTTGCCAAAGATTCCAGTAAGTTCCGTTGTCCTCTATAAAAAATATGTCATGGCTTGAAACTGATACGCAAATGGGAAAATACCAATTATTTTCCGTTTGATGAATATTAAGTTCTGAAGGCAGGATGCGGGTAACGTTATAATTAGCACCAACATCTTTGACTGCATATAACGTGCCATCAGGACAATAAAATGGGTTGTAATATGTTCCGGATGTTGTTTCCCTGACTTTATTAGATCCATCCGCATTCATAGTCATTATGGAACTGCTACTTTGATTTTGGTAGGTTATTTTTGCAAAATCCTTGCTCCAGCTAGGGGTATCTGAGTCTCCTTCTGCAACCGTTGTTAGATAAGTCACAGATCCTCCTGTAATAGGAACTTTGGCAATCCTATAATTGCCCGAGTCGTCTCTTGTAAAAACAATATCAGTATTTCCACAATCGATAGGCTCATAAGAATATCCTCCTGATCCATCAATGTAGCCGAATGTTAGTCTTGTTGGCGAGCCGCCTGCTATTGGAATCGTATATATGCTTGTATTCTGTGCGTTGATATATGCATAATAGGCGATAGTTGCATCATCAGGACATAGATCAATCCTCCATTTATCATATGCATCATTGGTTAGCTTAGTCTCAACGCCACTCTCATTTTTGTAGATTTGATCATAGCTTCCATCATTTTTGATATAAACTATTGTTCCATTGCCAGTTATTTGTGGCCACCATCCTGCATTCGATATTGTAGTTATGCTGCCACCCCCTCTCGGAACTGTGCAGATGCTTGAACTATAACAACTGGCCACAACTAGTGAATTGCCTGGTGCAGTGAAAGGATCCCAAAAATCCACACCACTTGTAATTTGTGTTAAAGTGCTTGCCATCACGCACGTACTAAATATTACAATCGCGAATAGAATTGATATCAGCAGTTTCTTCATAATTTCACCTTTTTTCGTTTTTTTTTCATAGATATTTAAGAGTTTAAAAAACTATCCAAAAAGTATATAAATGACAAATATCACTATTAAACGTATGAGCATCTGCGAGAAATGCCACTGCCATAAGGTTTTTGGGAACAAATGCTGGTTTTATTGGGAGAAAAAGAAAACCTGCACACAATTCAAAGGAACACCAGAAGACGAACCCCATTATTTTGAAGATTTCTAGAAAAAAGCTAAAAAAAATATACTTTAAGCATTCGATGTCTGGATTGCTTCATTAATGGATATCTCAAGGTCTTTTAATTCAGCAAATGTTAAGTCAACCAGTTTTTTTAGTCTTTCGGCATGGTTTTCTAAAGCATGAATCAAATCTATTGCCGCGTATGCTGTTGTATCTGTTTCATCTGTATAACCAATATCAGTCAAAGCTGGTTCGCCGATAGTACGATCCCACAGTGCGAATTTATCACTTTTTCTTTCTTCCTCATCAATGTTATTTTTTATCTTGTTAAACAAACTAATTGCATTTCCCACTATCGCCGTCACTTGAATGTAAAATCTGGGATTTTTTAATAAGAGGCCTTTTTCAAGATCTATTTTCAAAGCTGCGAATTTAGGAAGATATGTTTTCCAAAAATCATTAATTTCTTGTAATATATTCCCAAATTCGACAAGTTCTCCTTTGTGAGGATTCTTGGAAAGCTTATTAATTACAGAATTTAATTCATTTTGTTCATTTTGGTCTAAAAGTTCTTCTTGTATTCCGCTGTTCAGTATTTTATCTATTTTTTGTATTAAAATCTTGCTGACATTTTCAGCCGCTTTATTCATATTCGCGCATTCTTTTCCAAAAAATTGCATTTAACTACACCTTTTTCTGCATTTTTATTTTTATTTATAAGCTTTTCTAGAAATTAATTTATATTCACGAAAATTGTCCTAGTTTATGCTATTAAAGGGGGTCAGGTACAAGGAAAAAGAGCAAATACTTGGCAATGCTTTAATACGTGCCAAACCATTAACAGAACGAGATTCTTTCACAGGAAGCGCGCCAGCACCATTTGTAGGCAGATTCGGATACCCTTTTGTAAACGTCGGAATTCTAGCGCCCCCACAACACGATGAAGAAGCATGGAGGTATGACGCACCAAGACACTGGGGAAACACAAACACCAGCATCAGAGAAGTAGTAGACTACAGAACAAGAATGGTCAACAGCAGGTTCACCAGCAACGTAAAACAACCAGACAAACTAATAGAAATAGCCCAGGATGTAGCAATGGCAGCAAAACCAGTAGACATCGACGTTTCCCTTGAGAAAAAACCAAGCCTGAACATCACAACAGACCAATGGATAGCACCAATGGGACCACAAGCAAAACTAAAAAAACTCACGCTCACAAGCAACCCGAACATACCAACAAAAGTACAAAAATATTTTGATGATACAGACGCATTGGCATCAGAAGCTGTTATAGATTTGTACAAGCATTCTGTTGATGAGAACGCATTAAGCAGAATGTTGTCAGTGGGAGTTTTCGGAAAAAAAAGAAAATTAGTACCAACAAGATGGAGCATAACAGCAACAGACGACATACTAGCAAACAATTTCCTCGAAAAAGCAAGAGAACAGGAAATAGGAGAATGTGAAGCACATTTCGGAAACTATCTGGGAAATTACTACCTCGTCATGTTTCTACCAGAAAGATGGAGCTATGAACTATTCGAAATGTACATCAAACCAGGAATACTGGAATTCAGCACAGACTATGAAGAATATGAAGGAAGAAAAAAATACGCAGAAACCTGCGCAGGAGGGTACTACACAGTCAGAATGTCCCTGGCAGAACACATGATGAAAAACAAAAGACAAAACACAGCACTCGTCTTAAGATTCATAACAGACGAGTATGTACTCCCAGTAGGTGTATGGGTAACAAGAGAATCAGTAAGAAAAACATTAACAAACAAACCAATCAAATTTGGAAGCAAAGAACTCATGCTAACCTATGCAAAACATTTAGCTAAAAAGAAGTTTGGAGTAGACATAACACCAATTTTGCAGAAAAGTAAAATATTAAAACGTCGAACTCTCGCAGAATTCTTACAATAGCTCGAGTTCGAGCGTGCCCGAAAACTTGGAGTATCAAAATATAGCTTCAGCAAGTTTTCGACAGAAAAACAAAAAATAATTGATAATTTTATTTAAGGCGGCTGTCAACAATCTTGGAAACAGCCATCAAACCCTCTTTCGAGCACAAACGAGTGTCAGTACCTGCCTCAACAATAAACCTGCCACGCAAGAACTCCAAGGACTCCCTGTCAACAAGCTTCAAAGGAGGAACATAAGCACGCTCGCCAACACTTGAATCAGCACCAACCTTCTTAACAGCCAAACGGCGCTCAAACTCAATCTTGGCAACACCCTCTTCACTATAACCAGTAAGAGCAATGCCAGCAGTCAAACGCTCATTTTCGCCGTCTTTAATGTTAACCACACAATTACGAGTGCCAATCCTATAAGTCACAACAAGACTATCAGCAGTCTTATTGCACTCCTTGGCAAACTCCTCAGCAGACAACAAGCTCTCACAACCAAGCCTTGAATAAGGCTCTGCAACAGAACCAGTCTCAACAGGCTCTGCCTCGACTTTCTCAGCAACAGGAGGTGCCTGAGCTGGAGGAACATCAACCTTCTCCTCAGCAACAACCACAGGCTCAGAAGCAACAGTATCAGTGTCTTTAACAACCGGCGCTGAAGGCGCACAAGCAACCATCAGCAAAAGCAAGAACAAAATTATCTTTTTCATACATATAATCCGGAAGCAATAACTATATAAATCTTTAGACAATAAGGAGGAGAATGCTACACCAGATTATCGTCGATATACAACAAGCATTAAAAGAAATAAACGAAGAAGAAAGAAAAGGAAATATAACAGACTTCAAAAAGCAAAAACAAGAAGGAACAAGGCTAAAACTTAAAGGCGCAATTCTCCAGTTGCTTGAAGAAACAAAAAACACAGACGCACACCATCTGGCACAAAAACTTTCTATCGCAAAACCAGAAGAGATGAACATAATTCTGGGAAAGCTAGCTGACTTGACAGTGAATGAAGAAAAGAAAACAACCCGAAGAATTCCAAAACTGCCAAGCGATGTAAAAGAGGAAATCCTCACAGACTTAAATGAAATACAAGCATGCATGAACGCAAATTGTTACAGAAGCGCAGTCATCCTATGCGGAAGAATAATGGAAACAGCACTACACAGAAAGTATTACGATGCAACCGGACAAGACTTACTGGAAAAAGCACCAGGAACCGGACTTGGAAATCTCATTGCAAAACTAGCAGAAAAAGGAGTACCGCTGGATCCAGGACTGCCGAATCAAATACATTTGATAAATCAAGTAAGGGTATTTTCAGTTCACACAAAAAAAGAACCATTCACGCCCTCAAAAACACAGGCAGAAGCCATTGTTTTGTACACAATGGATATTCTTGACAAACTGTTCAAATGAGATGCAAAGACATAATTGAATTGCTCAGCAAGCAAGCAATGACATTAAGAGAACTTGCAGAATGGTTCCACGCAGACACAAAAGAACTTCTAATAGACCTGGAACGCATTTCGCAAAGCGTAAAACCAGGCAAACTGGTAATGGACCCAAGTGTTTGCAGAAACTGCGGATACGTCTTCAAAGA
>JBFYLW010000007.1:0-19497 GCA_041305185.1 Nanobdellota archaeon | reverse complement strand
GCTTTGACTAAGGAGACTTGTCAGCGCGAGTTGAGGTTGAGAGCATGGTAGACTACTATGATGACAATGCGATTGACTATTTTGAGGATGAGGATGACATTAATAGCTCTGATGCTGGCTTTATGCGTGGCTTTTTGTCTGCGTAAGCTTTTTATTTCCTTTGTTTTCTTTCTGTTCTAATGCAGATTTATTCAAAAAAAGCTTTCCTTGAGGACAAGGCTGTATTGTCTGATATAGCTAAAGGCGCAGTTTTCATTTATCCTACAGACACAATATATGGGATTGGCTGTGATGCAACAGATGATCGGGCAGTTAAAAGGATACGAAAGTTGAAAGGAAGGAAGTTAAATCCATTTTCAGTCATAGCGCCTTCGATCGAATGGATAAAAGATAACTGTGTATTGACAAATACTGCAAAAGCTTGGTTGCTTAAACTGCCTGGACCTTATACTTTGCTTATTAATCTGAAAAAACCTGCAGTCTGCCCGCAGACCAATATGGGCTTGAAAACTCTTGGTATTCGTATTCCAGATCACTGGATTTCTGGTGTTGTTGCAAGAGTGGGAAAACCAGTTGTCACCACTTCTGTGAATCTTGAGGGAAAACCGTTTGCCACAAAGCTCGAACAAATGGAAAAGTTTGATGTTGATTTTGTTATTTATGAGGGTGAGAAAACTGGCAGGCCTAGCACGGTTGTCGATACTGTTTCTGGAAAGATTTTCAATAGATAATGTTTTTAAACAGCTATCCATTTATTGGCATCAGAGGTGATGTGTTATGAAAAAATTGTTATTAATTCTAGTGGCTGTTTTGTTGTGTGCTTCTGTTAGCGAAGCGTATGTTTATCGTAATATTGGTGCAAATCCTATTATGAGGATTACTGGAGCTTCTGTTGCTATTGCAAACTTTGCCGAAAAAGAAGCAGGTCTTGGCTCTGTTAAGTTTTCTTTGCATCCTTATACTGTAGGTACTCCTGAGGCGCAGAGCGTCAGGCCTAGTACTCCTTTGGTTGCAAAGTTGGAAATTAAGAAGTCTACCGGTCATAGTCCGTTGATTACTGATGAGGAGACTGCTTCAGATGATGGGGTTACTATTCTTGTGACAGAGGTTGGTCCTGAGGGTGACGTTCAGATGTATGCTACAAGTAATGTTCAGGGCAATATATTGCCTTCAAACAAGTTCATGTTTAATCATGACCCTAATGTTCAGGCTTGGACTAATGACAAATTTGTGGCAAATTCTAATATTAATACTCAGATTAACTATGTTATTCTGGTTAAATACAAGAGGGATTCTAAGGTGTTGAGATACACTCTTAACGTCCGATAAACCACAACCTTTTTAAACCTCCTTTTTTCTTTTTTCTTTTTATGACGACAAAAGTAGTTGGTGCGGGGACTATTAAGGAAAACAGTTATATCCTTATTGATGGTGCTGCCTGTAAGGTTGTTTCTTGTGAGACTTCAAAGTCAGGTAAGCATGGTCACGCTAAGGTTAGAGTTGTTGCTATTGGTATAATGGATGAGAAGAAGCGTGAGATTGTTATGCCTGCTCATGATAACGTTGAGGTTCCTATTATTGAGAAAAAGTCTGCTCAGGTTCTTAGCATAGCTAACAATGTTGCTAATGTTATGGATGAGGAGACTTTTGAAACTTTTGACTTGGAGATTCCTGAGGAGCTCAAGGCAACAGTGGTTCCAAACTGCAAAATATTATATTGGACGATTTTGGGTCAGAGAGTTATGAAACAATTAAAGGGTGGTTCCGAGTGAACAAGTGGGGTGCTGAGTAATGGTTAAATTTCCAGAAGCGGATGCGAGGATGTTTAGGAACAAGTTTGTTTGCAGGAGATGCAAGTCTGTTATTCGTGCTCCTTCACGTAAGATTGCTGACCGGCAGGTTAAGTGCAGGAAGTGTTCTGGAAAGAGATTTAAACCCAAGCGTAAGAAGTAAACATCATGAGTATTGATGGTATTGCGGCGTTGTTGTTTATCTTGCTTCTTGGCATTTTTCTTTGGAGTAAGAGAAAGCAGGTTCAGCTTCAGCGTGTTTTGTTTCCAATTATTTATGTTATCATGTATCGTTGTTCTTTTGGCTTGGGTTCTATGGATTATATTGCCAAAAAGTTTCCTCGTCTTGTTCGTTTTGCTGGTGATGTTGCGATTGTTATTGGCTTTCTTGGCATGGCGTTCACTTCTTACAAGATTGTCGAGAATACTGTTCAAATTTTCATTGGAAAGGGTGTTCCGGAAATTCAGCCCGTTTTGCCGATAGAAGTGAAGGGTGTGTTTTTTGTTCCTTTCTTGTATTGGATTTTGAGTATTTTCTTGCTTGCGCTTGTTCATGAGTTTTCTCATGGCGTTATTGCTCGCGCCAATAATATGCCTGTGAAGAGCAGTGGTTTTGCTTTCCTTTCTTTCCTTGTGCCGGTTATTCCTGCGGCTTTTGTTGAGCCTGACGAGACTGTTTTGAAGAAGCGTCCTTATAGGCAGCAGTTGGGTGTTTTCGCTGCTGGTTCTTTCTCTAATTTGTTGTTTGCTGTTGCGATGCTTGGTTTGCTTTTTGCCGGTTCTCTTGTTTTGTCTGCTGCTTTTGAAAGCAAGGGCATCGAACTGGTTTCCGTGTCTGAGAACTATGCTGGTTTTGCTGGTGGTTTGCGCCCTGGCGATATTCTTTTGAGTGCTAATAATGTTTCTCTTGTTTCTCCTCAGAACATTACTGATTTGTTGAAGAATTTTTCTCCGGGTGATGTTTTGTTTTTTGAGGCTTCTAATCGTTCTTTGAGTGTTGTTCTTGGTGCCAGTCCTGGGAATGCTTCCATGCCTTATCTTGGTATTCAGGCAAAGTCGCATTTTGTTCCAAAGCCTGATTTTGTTGCTTCTTATGGCTCTTGGGTTCCTCCTGTATTAAAGTGGGTTTCTGGTCTTGTTTTCTGGTTGATTATGCTTAATATTGGTATTGGCTTGTTCAACTTGTTGCCTATTGGTCCTCTTGATGGGGGCCGTATGTTCCAGCTTGTTTGTTTTAAGCTGTTTAAGGACAAGTCCAAGGCGATTAGAATTTGGACGTATGTCAGCATATTCTTTGTTATTGTTATTTTGACTAATTTATTGACTGGGTTTTTCCGTTAACCCTTTACGTTTCCCAATGGCTTGAATGCTACTACTTTTTTGCTTATGCCTGCTTTGTCCATTACGTCTACTACTTCAGAAATTGGTTTGTAGGCAATTCCTGCTTCTTCTGACAGTCCTGAGTATGATGTGGTTCTGACGTATATTCCTTTTTTCTCGAGTTCTTTCAGGAGTGTTTCTCCTCTTACTTCTTTTCTTGCTTGTGTTCTGCTCATGGTTCTTCCTGAGCCGTGTGCAGTGCTTCCAAAAGTTTCATCAAGTGATTTGTCTGTTCCTATGAGAAGGTAGCTTCCTGTTTCCATGCTTCCGCCTACTATTGCTGGTTGTCCTATTTTTCTGAACATTGGTGCAAGTTCTGTTCTGCTTGGTCCGAAACATCTTGTTGCTCCTTTTCTGTGTACTACTACTTCTTTCATTTTGCCATCAATTTTGTGCTCTTCGAGTTTGGCAGTGTTGTGTGCAACGTCATAAACAAGATGCATTTCCATTTCTTCAGGGGTTTTCTCAAAAATTTTGTGGAAGCATTCTCTTATCCTATGAAGAATGACTTGTCTGTTCGCAAATGCCGTGTTTGCTGCGCATGCCATTGCGTGGAAATAATCTTGTCCTTCTTTGCTTCTGAATGGCGCGCAGGCTAGTTCCCTGTCTGGCACGCTGAGATTGTATTTTGGCATTATTTCGCTGAATAGTTTCAGGTAATCAGTTCCTATTTGGTGTCCGAAGCCTCTTGAACCGCAGTGCACCATTATGCATATTTGTTCCTCGTTGAAAATGCCTAGTTTTTCTGCTGTTTTTTTGTCAAATATTTTTGCTGCCTGTTGTACTTCAAGATAATGGTTGCCGGATCCCAAAGTGCCCAGTTGGCTTATTCCTCTGCTTATTGCCTTGTCTGATACTTTGCTGCAGTCTGCAAAGTTAAAGCATCCATAGTCTTCCATTCTTTCAAGGTCTTCTTCCCAGCCGTAGCCGTTTTCAATGCACCATTTTGCTCCGTCTTGCATCATTTTTTTGAATTCTGTTGTTGTTATTTTGACGAATCCTTTGCATCCTACTCCTGCTGGTACTTGTTGGAACAGTAAGTCTACTAGGGGTTTTATTTTTGGAATTACTTCTTTTACTGTCAGGTTGGTGGTTATCAGTCTCATTCCACAGTTGATGTCAAACCCTATTCCTCCTGGTGATATTATTCCGTTTTCAGGGTCGAATGCTGCTACTCCTCCTATTGGGAATCCGTATCCTGAGTGTGCATCTGGCATGCAGAGTGCGTAGTTTTGTATTCCTGGCAGGCAGGCTACATTTGTGAGTTGGTCGTATACTGCCAAGTCCATTTCTTTGATTAGTTTTTCGCTGGAGTAGATTCTTCCTGGCACTCTCATTCCTTTTTTGTATGTTGTTGGAATGTCCCAGATGATTTCTCCTTTTCTTTCAAATTCCGGTATTGGTATGTCTCTATTCATATGTCTAGCACCACGTTTGCTTTCCAGTGTTTGTTTTTTTCTACTTTGTAATAATGCATTGTTATTGCTTTTACGTCTTGTCTTAGTTCTTGTTTTTCTGGTTGTATTTTGTCTCCTGTTAGTGTTGCCTGTAATGTTATTTTTTTCTCGTCAACTTTTGCGTCAGCATCATGGAAGACTATTGCATCTTTGTCTTTGAGGTAAATTATCTCTTCTAGGAACTCAAAAAGCAATGCATCAATGGTTTTTGCTTTCTTTTTTATTGTTTTCTTAATTTTCGCCTTGACTGTCTTCGGGTTCGCCAGGCTTTCTATTGTTGCTTTTGCCGCGCTTTCGAACAGTTCATTCAGGTTTTTGCCTGTTGCTTCGAACGCTACGTCCGCCATGGCGATGTCTTCTATGAATTTGAATGGCATATAGAAATTCCTCTTAATAGGCTATATAAACTTTTACTTTGGCAGGATTGATTGTACTTTCTCAATTACTTTTGCGTGGACTTCATCTATGTTTAGCAATTTGTCTCCGTCCATGCATTCTATGAGTGTGAATTGGTTTGGGAATAGTCTTACAATCTCTAAATACACCTGTTCTGCTTTTTTTAGGTGTGTGAGGTCTTTTTCGTGTAAATCTCTTTTCGCGCCTCCTACATATTCTCTGCTTGCTTTTTGGTCCACTAGTTTTTGCGCGATTTCTGCTGGAACAAAAAGGACTATGTTCAAATCTGGTTTTGGTATTCCTAGTATTCCGTATTCCATTTCATCGTTCCATTTGAAGTATTCGTGGCGTTTTTTGGAATCGTCAATCTTTCCGCCTTGATGTCCCATATTTGAAGCAACATACCTGTTCGAGATGACGATTTTGCCTTCTGATAATGCCTCTCTTATTTTTGCTCCTGCATCAAACCTGTCAAGTGCGTAGAATAGTGATGCTTTGTAGGGGCTGACTTCGCTTCCGTATTTGCCGTTTAGGTATTCTTGTACAAAGAATGATGATGGTCTGTTGTATTGTGGGAAATCGAATGTTGCTACAGGGTGTCCTTTGTTCTGCAGGTATTCTACAAGTTTCTTTGTTTGTGTTGCTTTGCCTGTTCCATCAGTGCCTTCAATGACTATGAATACCCCTTTCATGTAATTAAGAATTTGAAGGCTGTTTTTATGCTTTTCTAGTATTTGCCCAATAGGTCAGATACTGCTGCTCCGATTGATGCTGGGAAGCTGATTGCTATTACAAGTTTTAGCAGGTTGTCTGGTGTTGCTACGAGCTGTGCTATTCCGTATAAATACAGCAGTATGAATGCTACTGCGATTGATATGAAATAGTATGAGAATATTCTTTTTGCCCAGAATTGTCCGAATGGTCTTTGTTTTCTTTCGTTGTATGGCACTCTTGCGTATCCTACGTAGTATATTTCTGCTGTTAAAATCAGCCATGATGCTAGAGTCATTAATACTAAGTCCCGAGTTGACAGTAGCAGGCCTACGTCGATTAGGAGTCCTTTTAGTACGAAGGTGAATCCGAAGAATAGTGCTCCAAAAAATGCTACTATGATATGTTTGACATCAAAATGTCCTGGTATTTTTTCTACTAGTCTTTCTCTTAAAACTCTTGTGTCTTCTGCTATCCTGTCGATTTTGGTCATTTAGTAGAACTCCACTTCTGGCTTTTCTTTTTTTTCCTGTTTTGGTTCTTCAGGCGTTGGTGTATTGTCAAATATGCTCATCAGGTTGCCTACTGCCGGGCTTGGATTGTCAAAGATATTTGGCTGTGATGCTGGTTTTTCCGGCTCGTTTGTGTAGACTTCGTGGCTGCCTACCAGTCCTAAAAGTAATTTTATCGCTTTGCGTATTTCATCTTTTGAATCTGTTTTGGTATCTATTGTTATCCTCATTTTTTATTCTTAGCACTATCTTGTTTTTGTTCTTTATAAATCTTATCAGGGGAAATTTTATAAACAAATATATGAAACGTTCAGCTATATGGGGCTGTGGTCCAGTGGTAAGATACAAGGTTCGGGACCTTGTGACCCGTGTTCGATCCACGGCAGTCCCATTGGCAGTATGTCGTGGGATTGAAGCTTGGCGAAAATCCCACTGGAGTGCTTTTGATCAAACTTTTTGCAAAAGTTTGGTTTGATCCACGGCAGTCCCATGAACCGCGGGGAGCGCGAGGCCTTGGAAAGCAAAGCTTTCTGAGGTGCTCGGAAACTTGGAGTATCAAAATATGATTTTAGCAAGTTTCCGACAGGACGGCGGTTGAGTTCCCTCGTAAATAAACGCGAAGTCTATAATCCACGGCAGTCCCATTTGTTATGTTTGATTGAGAACTTATTTGCAGATTAACTTTAGTTCTGCTTCTATTTCTTTAAACATGTCTTCTATTGTTTGTGGTACTGTTTTTTGGCTTTGGAAGATTATTATCATGCTTTTGAGCAGGTCGACATAATGGTTTATTTTGTTTTTATTTGTCTTTATTTGGTATCCTTTTAGTCTTATTTTTTCAATTGTTTTTTCTGCTTCAGCCACGCCTTTGGTTGGTTTTCCTATTTCAACGGGTTCGTTTAGTTCTATCTGCTCGCTTAATATTTGGTATAGTTCTATTTGTTCTGAGAATGCTTGTTTTGTCTCAATTAGTATTGTTTGCATGTTTACTATGTGCAAATCCAGTCCTGCTACACTGCCTTGTTGTAGGACAAAAGCGCGAAATTTGCTGAAGTTGTCTGTAAGTTTGTCTATTACTGCTATTATTTTATTGATTTCTTCGATTGTTTTTGTTATGTTTCCTTTTGTGATTGCGGTTGTGTCTTCCATGGTGTTGGTTACTTGTTCTTAGGATATAAACTTTATGAGCCCGCCCGGATTCGAACTGGGGACTTCCTCCCTTTTCAGTTTTCTTGTGAAGGAGGCGTCATAACCGCTAGACCACGGGCTCAAACTATTTTGATTTTGTGCTTATTTGAGCCTGTGGTTCCGGAAAGCTTGCTTTTCGATACCACGGGCTCTTGTTAAATTGTCTATGATTGCACGTGGTCTTCCGGAAACGCAGTTTCCGATAGACCACGGGCTCGTTTGGATTTTGCTCCATCGAAGACTTTAAAAAGTTTTGTTTGTTTGTTCTTATTATGCTGATTGCTTCGGATGTTGTTGATAGTAATATTGAGTTGATGTTTTCCGCAAAAAAGGGGGGAATGTTCGGTGTTCTTGCTAAGGAGAGCGTGGGAGGGCGGGGTGATGTGGAGATAGGAGGCAAGAAGTATCCTATTGTGGGTGCAAATTTCAGTTATGAGCGTGAAACTGGTAGGATTGTCAATTTTTCAAATTATGAAATGCCAGGTTATGAAAGGGCCAGATTTACTATAGCGTCTATGACTGTGCGTACGAATCCTGAGCTTCTTCGTGTTGAGAATATTAATCCGTTTTTTAAGATTGTGAATATTAATTTTGATTCAAGACCCACCAGCGCGGCATCTGCTGTTTTAATTGAGACTATGGAGCGTTATAATATTGATGTTGCTGCTTTCAATACTGCTCAGAGATAATCATTATATACTTCTTGTTTAAACCTTTTTTTTATGAACTTGAGCAAGGACGTTTTGAAAAAGCTGATTGTTGATAGTAAATTGTTGTCTAATTATTCTGATCTTGATGTCCAGCTTACTGCTAATGGTGTTGATGTTCGCTTGGCTGCTGTTGTTGAGATTGTTGATGGCGGTCGTTTGGCTGTTTCAAAAGCTGACAATTTGCCTCCTAAGCTTGGCAGCGCAGTCGTCCTTAATGGTTTTGAGGAGCGTTTGAAAACTTACGAGCTTAAGGATTTGAATGTTGTTGATTCGGGTATTGTGAAGCTGGAAAAGTTAAAGCCTTATTTGGTTATTACTTGTGAAGAGGTTGATACCCCTTCTGATTTGATGTTTCACATCTTGCCTAGGAGCAGTTTGTTTAGGTTGACGCAGTCTATGCTCGGTGTTGCTTTCGGCGAGGCTGGCTACAAAGGTTTTCTGACATTCATGTTGTTGCCTTTCACAGACAGTCAGATAGAGTTGGGTAGCAGGTTTGCTCAGCTTTCATTCACACAGCTAACTGGCGAATCTCATTATGAGCAACAGAAAGAATCAAGTTATCAGGGTGGGAAGCTTTTCTAGCCGAACACTCTTTGGAAGTTAAGCCATAGATTGTTTGCAACCTCTTCTTCTGTGAAATTCTTTATTTGTGCGATGTTTTTTACAACGTAAATGACGTTTGCTGGCTCGTTTGGCTTGCCGGGTATTGGCGAGAGCCAGGGGCCGTCAGTTTCTGAAAGAAGCTGATTGATATTGGCCATTTCTGCCACTATTTTGAAATGTTGCAGTTTCTGAATGATGGCTGGAATGGAAAAATAGTATCCCATATCTATTGCTTTCTTTACTATGTGTTTTCTTCCCATGAAGCAGTGTAAGATTACAGTTTTTACAGAACTGCTTTGTAGCATTTCCACGCATTCTGTTTCTGCATTTCTTGTGTGTACAATGAGTGGTTTTTTGATGTCTTCTGCGAGCTTGATTACTTTCGCGAAATTTTCTTTTTCTTTCTCTTGCAATTGTTTGTCTTTTATCCAGTGAAAGTCCAGTCCTGCTTCTCCTATTCCTACTATGTTGTCTTTCTGGCTTTTGATGAACTCGATTTCTTTTTCCATGTCTATTGGTCCAATCTGCCTTGATAGTCCTGTTTCCTCGTCTTGCTGTCCAAGTGCATCTACTGGATATATTCCCAGTGAGCATCTTACTAGTGGTGCGTATTTTTTTGCCAGCTCCAGCACTTCCCTGTTTGTGGCAACATTTATTCCAGAACATACTATGGCTTTGACTCCTGCTTCTTTTTGTCTTTCTATTAGTGCGTCAAAATCTTTCTTGTACAAGTCATGGTTTAGATGGCAGTGTGCGTCTGTGAGTATCATAATTGAACGGAAATGGGGATTGTATAAAAAGTTTGTTGATATTATTTTTCAGAAGAAACTATAAGCACATTGAAAGCGCCCAGCTGCTTTAATGCTTCAACAAATGAACTGGTATGCCCTCGTCCGATGACAACCACTACTGCTTTAAGGTTTTTCGCTTTGATTTCACCTGTGATTTTTTCAACCCATGACTCGCTTCTTCCTTTTATCCCTACTTCTTTCCATATTGTTCTGATTTCTTCAGGAGTCTTATCTAAAAGAGCTGCATGGATTTGTTTTAATTCAGTCGGGTTTATATGTAATGCTGCTAATTCAGCTTCCTGTGAAGGCATTTCTTCAATGCTGCGGTCTATTCTTGCGATATCACAATTGATTCCCTCTATCCACTCCACATAATTTCTTATTCGTCTTTCAACATGGGGATCGGGTCTCACAGCATAATCTTTTTTTTGATTCTCAATATCTTTTTCAATTTCTTTAATTCTATTAATCTTCATTGCTTTATCAGCTTTATAATCGATAAGATCCCGGACCAAAATATGTTGTAAAACTTTCTCCTGGAGTTTCGCGTCTTCAAGCCCTATTTTTAAAAATGATTCGTCTCTCAGCATTTCTTTAATGAATTCTTCTTCTCCGTTGAGAAGAGTAAAACCTCTTGCAGTATCTTGTTCGAAACCCGCCCAACCTTCCATCGCTACGACATTTATTCCATATTTCCTCAAAACGTGTTTGACAAAATCCCGTTCGTATCTGGGCGTTCCGTGTACGTCTTCCTTTATAATGATTGTCGGTGCTCCCGGAATGTCAGGTGTTATTTTTTTCGTAAGCCATCCTGCTGCTGTGAGTTCATTTACAAAAATATCTAAATCATTGATGATAATATCATCTCTCCACGTCATGGCTTGTTGTACTGGCAGAATGATTGGATCCTGTCTGAAAGCAAAGCATGGAAAAGACATTGCAGCCAGTAATAATAACAAAATTAAGGATTGGCCAATTGGTGATACAAGGCTTTTTCCAATATCGTATAAGAAATTGAACATGCCTGTTTCTTTCAAGTTGGGTCTTTTTTTGAATATGGTCGCGATATCGTATTGTATATTCTGCTCTTGTTTCCATAGAATGAGAAATGCTTGAATATCGCTTCTCGCTAAAGTTAAACTTTCTTGTTCGAGTAATTCTATGTATTTAATCATTGGTTGTAAACAGTTTTTCAGTCCTTCAATAGCTTGGACTGGAAGAGGAAGGCCATATTTGAACTTTAAATCGGAAAAAAAGAGAAGATGTCTTTGCACCTTAATCGCAAAAGGTTTCTGTTCAGAATCTATGAGTGCTTTCAGTTCCGCAGCAGTGTTGGGAAGTGCTGAGATTAGCTTTGTTTTTTTTAAGTACATTTCTTCTGCATTAGTTATTGTTGCAGGAATGCTTTTTAACAAGGTTTGGCAATATTTTACTATTATGTCTGTCATTTCAGAAAAATGGCATTTTTTAGTTTATAAACTTTTAGGCTTAAAGCATTTTGTATATTTCTGTTGCGAGAAATAGCAGGTATATTCCGCACAGTACAAGTCCGTGTTTCCAGGTGAGTTGTTTTTTGTTCATCCAGTACATGATGATGCTTATTGATACTAATAAAAACAGCATTGTTGAGAGTACTTGTTGTAATGGTATGTTTATTGGTTTTATGAGTGCAACTAGTCCTAGGAATAATAATAGTTCTAATATGAGCGATCCGAGCAAGTCTCCTAGTCCTATGCTTGCGTGTGCTCTGAAGAGTGAGCGTAATTCCACTGCTAGGTCTGGTAGGGTTGTTCCTACTCCGATTACTGTTAGTGCGATGAAGTATGCTGGCAGGTCAAAATAGTGTGCTATTTGTACAGAACTGAATACTAGCCATCTTCCTGCTAGCATTAATGCTGCGAAGCATCCGAGGAATATTAGGACATCTTTCCATATTTTTTTGACTTCTACTTTTTTCTTTATCTTGCCGAGTGTTCCTTCTAGTTTCCATAGTGCGAATAGGTATGCTATGAAAGCGCCTACGAGTATTATGCCGTCTGATCTGCTGAGTTGTCCGTCGAGTGCTAGGACAAAAGGTAGCATGAGCGCTATCCACATTATGAATCTTCTTTTTGTGAAAATGTTTGGTTCTAATTCTATTTTTCTTCCGAATATGCATAGTAATCCGAGTGCGAGTGCTGCGTGTACCATGTTTGTTCCTAGTATCGCGCCCAGTCCTATGTTTTCCTGTCCTGATAGGAATCCTGTTAGTGAGCTGATTATTTCTGGTGCTGATGCTGCCATGGCTACAACTACTAGTCCGATGATTGCATCGCTTAATCCTAGTCTTTTGGCGTAATTAGAGATTCCGTATACTAGAAGATCTGCGCTTTTGAATAGTATGAATAGGCTTGCTATGAGAACAATTCCGTTGAATAGCAACGGGTGTGACAGTTCTGCGGGGATAAATGTCATTTTTTGCCTCTTTGTTGTACTGCAGAATAGCAAACTATATAAAAGACTTGTTGCTCCTGCCAGTTATGCCAGTAGTTGGAATGCAGTTTAACAAGATTGTTGTTGAGAAGTTTGCTCCTGTTAAGGGCAAGGTTCAGGTTAACAACAATGTTGTTTTGAAGGATATTGAAAAGACTGATTTGAATATTGGTCCTTCTAAGCAGGGTGCTTTGAAGTTTCATTTTGAGTTTGTAGCAAAGTATGAGCCTAAGATTGCTGATATTACTATGAATGGTTATGTGACTTTTTTTGAGAAGCCTGAGGCTGTTAAGGAGATTTTGGATGGTTGGAAGAAGGATAAGAAGATTCCTAAGGAGTCCATGTCTACTATTTTGAATACTGTTTTGTCAAGGTGCAATATTGAGGCTATTTTGTTTGCTCGAGAGGTTAATCTGCCTCCTCCTATTCCTTTGCCTAAAATTCAGGTTCAGTAATTTTTCTTCACTATTTAGGAAAAACTTTTAAAGGGGTAAATGTAGCGTTATGTTGCGTATTATAGGGTTAAAGGGATGGCAGAGATAAAACTTAAAGTTGCGGAAGCTATTCAGGATGATGTTAATAAGGGTATTGTCCGGGTAGATAGTAGTTTCATGAGGGAGATTGATGTTCGTCCTGGCGACATCGTGGAAATTGAAGGTACGAGAAAAACTGTTGCTATTGTTGACCGTGCTTATCCTGGTGATATTGGTTTGAACATCATTCGTATGGATGGTTTGTCAAGGAAGAATGCTAAGACTTCTATTGGTGAGTTGATTGCTGTGAGAAAGGCTGCTGTTGAGCCTGCTAAGAAGGTTGTTATTGCTCCTGCGAGGGAGGGTATTGTTGTTCGTGCTTCTGCTAATATTTTCAAGCAGGGTCTTCTAGGCCGTGCTGTGACAAAGGGTGACATAATTTCTTTGGGTGGTACAAGAAGAAGGCGTTCTGCTATGACTCAAAGTCCTTTTTTTGATGAAGTTTTTACGATGATGGAAGAATCCATGATGGCTTATGGTTTTGGTGATTTGAAGTTTGTTGTTGCTGAGACAGCTCCCAAGCAGTCTGTTATTATTACTGAGCATACGGAGGTTGTTCTTAATTCTGAAGCTGTTGAGATTAAGGAAGAAGCTGTTCCTGAGGTTACTTATGAGGATATTGGAGGTTTGGAGGATGAGGTTAAGAAGGTTCGTGAGATGATTGAGCTTCCTTTGAGGCATCCTGAGATTTTTGAGCGTTTGGGTGTTGAGCCTCCTAAGGGTGTTCTTTTGCACGGTCCTCCTGGTACTGGAAAAACTTTGCTTGCAAAAGCTGTTGCTAATGAGACTAATGCTCATTTTATTTTAATTAATGGTCCTGAGATTATGTCTAAATTCTATGGGCAATCAGAGGAAAACCTTAGAAAGAAGTTTGAGGAGGCAGAAAAAAACGCGCCGTCTATTGTTTTTATTGATGAGATTGATGCTATTGCTACTAAGCGTGAGGAAACTAAGGGTGAGGTTGAGAGGCGTGTTGTTGCCCAGTTGCTTGCTTTGATGGATGGTTTGAAGTCCAGAGGTAAGGTTGTTGTTATTGCTGCTACTAATGTTCCTAACATTCTTGATCCTGCTTTGAGAAGGCCTGGCAGGTTTGACCGTGAACTGGAAATCGGTGTTCCTAACAAGGATGGTCGTTTGAACATTTTGAAGATTCATACTCGTAATATGCCGATGGACAAGGATGTTAATTTGAAGGAGCTTGCTGCTGTTACTCATGGTTTTGTTGGTGCTGATCTTGCTGCTCTTGCGAAAGAGGCTGCTATGATTGTTTTGCGTCGTATCTTGCCGGATTTGAAGTATGGCAAGGATGAGCCTTTGCCTAATGAGCTTCTTGAGAAGTTGCGTGTTGGTAAGAAGGATTTCCGTGATTCTTTGAAGGTTGTTCGTCCTTCTGCTTTGCGTGAGGTTCTTGTTGAGGTTCCGAACGTCAAGTGGACTGATGTTGGTGGTCTTGATGGTGTTAAGCAGGAGTTGATTGAGGCTGTTGACTGGCCTCTTAAGCATCCTGATGTTTTCAAGCGTCTTGGAGTAAGGCCTCCGCGTGGTATTTTGTTGTATGGCGCTCCTGGTACTGGTAAAACAATGCTTGCAAAAGCTGTGGCAAATGAGAGTAAGGCTAACTTTATTTCTGTTAAGGGTCCTGAATTGCTTTCTAAGTGGGTTGGTGAGTCTGAAAAGGCAGTGCGTGAAGTTTTCAAAAAAGCAAGACAGACTGCTCCTACGATTATTTTCTTTGATGAGATTGATAGTCTTGCTCCGAGAAGGGGTATGAGCAATGATAGTGGTGCAACAGAACGTGTTGTCAACCAGATTCTGACAGAAATTGATGGTTTGGAGGGGATGTCGGATATTGTTGTTCTTGGTGCTACTAATAGGCCTGATATGTTGGATACTGCTTTGTTGCGTCCTGGCAGGTTTGACCGTATTATTTTGACTCCTGTTCCTGATTTTCCTGCTCGTTTGGAGACTTTTAAGGTTCATACCAAGAATATGCCTTTGAAGGATGTTGATATTAACGATTTGGCAGAGCGTACTGAGGGGTATGTTGGTGCTGATATTGAGGCTATTTGCAGGGAAGCTGCGATGCTTGCTTTGCGTGAGCTTATTTCTGCTAAAGTGGTCACAATGGTTAATTTTGAAGAAGCTTTGAAGAAGGTTTCGCCGTCTATTACAAAGGATGTTGCGAAGATGTATGAGGACTTGCTTGAGCGTTTCAGGAGCGCACGTGCCAAAGAGATGAAGGAAGAATTGCCTATTTACTTTGGTTAGTTTTTTATACCCCTTCCTTTCTTAGCTTTTTATGGTATCTCATCTTGTTGCTGATTTGGAGAAGTTCGATGAAACTCTTGCTCGTGAGTATTACTTGAATAGTTCTGGTCAGAAGGACGAGCTTGAGTCTTCCAAAGTCTATAAGCAGTTTAAGCATTTGTTTTCAAAGGAGCATGTTGCTGAGGCAGGAAAGGATGTTTCTTCAAAAGAGGGCAAGTTGTTGTATGATGCTTTTGTTGGTAATTTTATTGGAAATGATTTGAAGCGTATTTCTGACAAGGCTAATTCTTATGAAGCGTCTGCTGTTGTTGAAGTTTCTGGTCAGCAGATTCCTTTCCGTCAGGTTTCCACTCTTGTTATGAATGAGGATATCCGCGAGAAGAGAAAGCTTTTGTATGAGGCTACTAAGCCTGTTAAGAAGAAGCTGACTTCTTTTGAGAAGAAATCTTTGAAAAGGGTTTACGAGCTTATCAGTGAGCTTTCTGGAAGGTCTTACGTTGACTATCTTTCTTTTGTGAAAGAGGTTGATTATGACAAGCTTGCTGTTCAACTGCGTGATTTTCTTGTTCAGACTGAATCATTGCATAAGGAGCAGTTGGATAGGAATATGGCTTCTATTGGTGTCCGTTTGAAGGATGTGCGTCCTTATGATTATGCTTATTTTGCTAGGGCAAAGCCGTTTGATGCTTTTTTTGTTAAGGAGAAGCTTGTTGAGACTGCCAAAACGTTTTGGAAGAACATTGGTATAGACATCGATACTCAGAAGAATGTGGTTTTGGATGTTGAGGAAAGGCCAAAAAAAGTTCCAAGGGCGTTTTGTATGCCTGTTAAGGTGCCTTCTGAGGTTATTCTTGTCATCAAGCCTCATGGTGGTCAGGAGGATTATCAGGCTTTCTTTCACGAGTCAGGTCATACTGAGCATTTCGCAAACACAGATGCTTCTCTTTCTTATCAATTGAGGAATCTTGGTGCTAATAGTGTTTCAGAGTCTTATGCTTTTCTTATTGAATATTTGTTGTCTGATGCTGTTTTCCTGCAGAAGTATGTTGGTATGCCGGAATCAGATGCAAAGCGTTTTGCTAATTTTATTATGGAAGAGAAGCTTCAGGCTTTCAGGAGGTATGCTGTTAAGGTTATTTACGAGCTTAAATTGCACAGGAATGATTTGGTGAAGCTTGATAATCAATTCGTGCCGTCAGCGGGTGTATATTCTTCTCCTGCGAAAATGTATGCTGATCTTCTCACTAAGGCTACTAAGATTAATTATACTCCTGAGAACTATTTGCTTGATGTTGATTCTGGTCTTTATGCTGCTGATTATGTGAGGGCGTGGATTTTTGAGGTTATGTTGAGGAAGAAATTGATGGAGAAGTTTGGCAGGGAATGGTTCTCTAACAAGGGGGCTGGTGAATTCCTGAAGTCTTTGTGGAAGTGGGGTAATGCTGGAAAGAGTATTGAGGAGCTTTCTGTTATGGTTGGTTATTCTGGTTTTGATATTAAGTATCTTGCTGATGATTTTCTGGAGTTTTTCAAAGCATAAACATTTTTATACCCTCTTCTTTCTTGTTCTGCTTATGAAGCCTAAAGCTGGTGATAAGGTAATACTGACAACTTCTGATGGTGAGTTTGAAGGCACATTATTGCCTAGGCCTGAATTATTGTCACAAGACGTGACTGTTCTCAAGTTGAAGACCGGCTATAATATGGGCGTTGATAATAAGAAAGTTAAGAAGATTGAAGTCCTCGAGGAGTACAAGTCTCCTGTTGTGAAGGCAAAAAAACTGAAGCCTAAGTCTGACCTTCCGACTGTTGCTATTCTTTCCACTGGTGGTACAATCTCTTCAAGAATTGACTACAGAACCGGAGGCGTCTATGCAGATTATTCTGCTGAGGATTTTGTTGCTATGTGCCCTGAGTTGGAGGATATTGCTAACATTCGTGCTGCAAAAGTAATGTCTTTGATGTCTGAGGATGCTACTTCTGCTGACTGGGTTAAGATGGCAGAGGAAATATTGAAAGTAATCAATGAAGTTGATGGTGTTGTTATAACTCATGGTACTGATACTATGCATTTTACCAGTGCTGCTCTTTCTTTCCTGCTTAAGGATATCAATAAGCCGGTTGTCATAACTGGTGCCCAGCGTTCTATTGATCGTGGCAGTTCTGACGCTTTCATGAATCTTATTTGTTCTGTTACTGTTGCTGCTAAGTGGGATGGTGCTGGTGTTGTTGTTTGCATGCACGGTACTATGTCTGATGATTTTTGTAATCTTACGCGGGGAACTAAGGTCAGGAAGATGCATACTTCAAGAAGAGATGCTTTCCGTGCTGTTGATGATGAGCCTTTTGCAAAAGTTTTCACGGATGGCAGGATAGAGATTACGAATGAGAATTACCTGAAGCGTTTTTCTTGCAAGCCTTCTTTGCGTGAGCTTGATTCAAAGGTTGCATTAATCTATGTTTATCCTGATATGGATCCTGGCATTATTGAGTATCATTTGAAACAAAAAATTCATGGTTTCGTGATTGCTGCTACTGCTCTTGGTCATGTGCCTACTAACAATCCTAAATCGCTGATTCCATTTTTGAAAAAGGCTGCCAAGAAGATTCCTGTGATGGTTTGTTCGCAGACTTTGTATGGTCGTGTTCACCCTTTTGTTTATGCTAACCTGCGTAAGTTGAGTATGGATGTTGGTGCTGTTTATCTTGCTGATATGATTCCAGAGGTTGCATACTCTAAATTGATGGTTGCTTTGAAGCAGAAAAACCCTGCTGAATTCATGCTTTCAAATATTGCTGGTGAGATTAGCAGTCGCGAGATTGACGATTGTTTTTTGATATGAGGCCTGTTCAGGATGTGCTTAACCAAATTAAATGGGACAAGAAGCTCAAGCCGGATGAGTACGCAATTGAATATTTGGACTTTGGCAAGCGTGTTTCCATTCCTTACACTGCAATCAAGCGTGTTGAGGGTTTGTTCATGATTATAGATAAAAATGGTGAGGAAACGAACATTCCGTTGCATAGGATAAGAATCGTAAAACAAAAGGGAGAAATTGTATGGCAAAGATAAAGTGTGGTTTGGAGATTCATCAGGAAGTTGATACGAAGAAATTGTTCTGCGAGTGTGATTCTATTATTCATGAGAATGCTCCTGATTACACTATTATGAGAAAACTGAGGGCGGTTGTTGGCGAAACAGGAGAAGTTGATGTTGCTGCTGCTCAGGAGGCTGTTAAGGGTAAAAAGTATGTTTATGAGGCTTATGATGACAATTGTTGTCTTATTGAGCTTGATGAGGAGCCTCCCAGAAGTTTAAGAGCTGAGACTTTGCTTGTTGGTGTTCAGGTCGCAAAACTTCTTAAAGCAAAGTTTGTTGATGAAGTTCAGGTTATGCGTAAGACTGTTGTTGATGGCAGCAACACTTCAGGATTCCAGCGAACTGCATTGATTGCTTACGATGGCAAGATTGATTCTTCATTAGGTCCTGTTAGAATACCTTATCTTTATCTTGAGGAGGATGCTGCCCGTATAATAAAAGATGAGGGTGATAAGGTCACATTCCGTCTTGACCGTTTGGGTATTCCTTTGTTGGAGATTCCTACTGGTCCTGATATTGTTTCTCCAGAGCATTGTGCTGAAGTTGCAGAAAAGATTGGTTTGTTGTTGCGCAGCACTGGTAAGGTTAGGCGTGGTCTTGGCACTATTCGTCAGGATGTTAATGTTTCAATTGAGGGTGGCGAGCGTGTTGAGATTAAAGGAGCACAAGATTTGAAATTGCTGCCAAAGTATGTTGAGCTTGAAGCAATGCGCCAGCAAAACTTGCTTGACATTAAAAAAGAGTTGGAGCATCGTAATGTTCGTGAGGTGTTTGCTCAGATTGTTGATGTTTCTCGTTTGTTGATTAATTCAAAGTCAAAAGTCATCGCTTCTGCTCTTTCTAAGGGTGGTGCTGTTCTTGGTATCAAGTTATCTTGTTTTAAGGGTCTTATTGGCAAAGAGGTCCAGCCCGGCAGAAGATTTGGAACTGAACTTTCTGATCGTGCGAAGATTGCTTCTGGTGTTGGTGGTATTTTTCATAGTGATGAACTTCCTAATTATGGTATTCTTCCTGATGAGGTTGAGCAGATTTCTACGCATTTGGATTGTGGTAGTCATGATGGTTTTGTTCTTGTTGCTGATATGAAGATTAAGGCTGAGAAGGCTTTGCAGGCTGTTCTTGTTCGTGCTAATGATGCTGTTCGTGGTGTTCCTAAGGAGGTTAGAAAGCCTAATGAGGATGGTACTACGTCTTTTATGCGTTTGATGCCGGGCGCAGCAAGGATGTATCCTGAGACTGACGTGCTTCCTGTGAGGATTACGAAGGCTATGGTTGATTCTGTTGAGATTCCTGAGCTTATTGAGCATAAGATTGGCAGGTATGAGAAGCTTGGTCTTGGTCATGATTTGGCTGAGTTGACTGCTAAGTCTGACCGTGCTGTTTTGTTTGACCAGTTTGTCAAATCTTTCAAAGCGTTGAAGCCAGCGTACATTGCTGAGTTGTTGATGACTGCTGAGCGTACTGTTAAGCGCCAGTTTAACATTGATATTTGTCCTGTTGATGAGGATTTCTGTTCTTTATTCACCGCGTTAGAGCATGATGAGATTTCTAAGGAGAGTGTTCTTGAAATCTTGAAGGAAAAGCGT
>JBFYLW010000006.1:0-9014 GCA_041305185.1 Nanobdellota archaeon | reverse complement strand
GACTTCACATCGTGATCAGTTTTCTTGCCGTTATTAATTCCAGGAACGCCTTTTGTCTCAATATCCTTGATTAACTGAGCCTCCTCCTCTGTCAGGTTCTCGGGAATGCTTCTCAGAATTTTCCGTACTTCAGATGTGAACTGAACCATTCCAACATCTTCAAGAGCAAGCAGATATCTGCACTCAACCTTAACCCTGTTATTAATCAAAGCAAACTCAGAACAATATGGAGCAAGCTCCTGAACATCCTCACGATACCTACCATCAATAGGAGTTATTGCCAATAGTTCTGTTAAGCTCATTTCTTCAACCTCTCCTTGTAATCACTCAAATACTTATCAAACTCAACACAAGCCTCCTCCAAAGGAGAAGCCTGCGGGAAAGCATTCCAGCCAACCCAAGCATTAGTAGCAGAGTACATCAAATTATTGTAATGGTCAAAAAACTGTGCTTCCAAAGGCTTTGGCTGCAAAGAAACAAAAGCCTTCCAGTTCGGATGACCTTCTTTTTCTGCTTTAGTTTTCGCTTCCTCACACTGCTTAACCCACGCAGGGTCTTGCAATTTATGCAAATCTCTCGGAGTCTGCTTGCTGACCTTGACAATTTTACCAGACTGAGTCTTGTACTCAAACCTGTCCTCGTGCCAAGTGCCAGCAACATCACCAAGAACATCAAAAGCACCATCACCCATATCCATAACAACAAACTCCTGCTTGCCATCAGGCCTGTAAATGCCAATAGAAGCAGCATGGTCAAAAAGAATCCTGTTAAGACGCATACGAACGTCCTTCAAACTGCGCCACCTATCCTGAGAAAAATTACCAAGCTCACGCGCAACATCAGGAGAAAAATAACGGTCATGATCCTCGTACTTGCTCGAATGGTCCAATATTGGAAAAGGCAAATCAGAGCCAGGCCTCAAATCAGGCAAGCCAAAATCAGCAAGCCTGTAACAACCCTTAGTAACGTTCTTCCAAAAACTACTATCAGGACCAGCCTGCAAGCGCCAGATAAACTCAATAGGATGAACATAATTGTTCGCAGGAGGATTCTCGAAAACAGAATAATCCCACTTCTTAGTTTCCTCATTAAACGTCGGCTTCAAAATATTAACCATCTGCATACGCAAAGTACGCGGAACCTGCTCGTTATCTTTAAACCAGTCCAAAGACAAATGTTCACTGCCAGCATCATCAACAGGACTCAAATAACAAGTAGGAATGCCTGACTTTCTAGAAAGCTCATGATTAAAAGCAGCAGAAAGCGCAACAGGACGGTTATCCATAACCTTGCCATCAGGCAAAGGCATCTTGCCCCAGTCAAGAATACTATACTGGTCACGATAAATAAAATCAAACCTGCCTGGATTTTTAGCAGTCGGCTCTTCAATAATACCCAAAGACTTAACACTAGTGCCCTTTTCAACAGTTCTCAAATAACTCATTTTTTCACCTCATAAGGAAACACTCTAAGTTTTTCATCAGCATCTTCCAATGATATGATCTTCTTTTCATTCTCAGCTTTCAAGATTTCTCTGTAAAAAGTGCCAGGCAGATGAGAAAACATCTGAGCAACAAACCTCGCAGCATTCTTAGGATTAGCAATGTAAGCATTAGAACTGCCAGGAGGATTTTTTAAGCAACTGTCATTAGGCGCATCAGGCGGACAACTAATCACAGGATTAACAGAAAGATAAGAACCCTGACCAGACAAAGCATCTGTACCGCCAGCAACAGCAATATACGCAAGAGCACCCTTAATCAAATCATAAAAACCAATCAAATGCTCAACTTTCATAGACTGCTTATGCGCAGAAGCAATCCTGACCTGATGAGGAATCTGATATGAATTTAAAGCGGATGATATCTTATCAATGTGCGTCCTATCACTGTCAGAACCAGCCATAATAACAATAAAACCCTTATTCTCCTCTATTGCGGCAACCACCCCGGAAGATATGCCGTTTTCTTTCAGAACATCACTAAGTTCGCCCATCAATCCCACCTCGTCTTTATCATTTAACAAAACGCACCAGAACACCTTTTAAAACGATTTCTCTACTGGAAAGATTACATTCAGAACCCTATTTTTTGATATATTCTTTTTCAAAATTAAATGCATACTTGATATTGAACGGAAGGTCCAAAACATACTCGCCACGAATTCTCCAGACAAGCTGTTTCTCCCGAATGGCTTTGACAAGAGAACTACCCAAGTCAAGATAGCCAAAATCCGCAGAAAAATGCTGCTGAACAGACTCTTTAGAAGAGATTTTCATAGGCAGAAGCTTGAAATAAGTCAAAGGAACATCATTAGCAGACACGTACACGTTAAACGCGCCAACATCAACACCAATATCATTAGGATTACGAATATTAACAGTAAAACCAAGAGTCAAACCTGTAACAGACAACTTCTCAACCTCAGCACTCACAAAAGAAACCTCAAGATTCTGCACAGCAGCGGCTTTCTTGTACTCATAATATACGAAAACGCCAGCAAGCAACAAAACAATCAAGAAAATAACAATAACAGGCACTAACCAATGCCTTTTCCCAACTCTTTTTTTCGCCACGAACAGTTGGTAACTTCCTAATTTAATAAATCTTGCTAAATTCCTAAGATTTATATATCACTTCAACAGTTTTTAGAAGTATCACCATGAAAGGGGGAGTTAAAATGAACAAAACAACACTTCTAATAGCAATAGCCATAATATTAAGCGTATCAGCATACGCAACAGCTGGACCATCAATAAACTTGGTAACAGTCAATGAACCAGATAATTTCTATTCACCCTGCTCAGGCAATGACGTTGTAAACGTTGTTGCAGACGTATCAGGAGCTGCAGCCGTAATGGCAAACTTCTCCCAATTCCCAGGAATGGACTGCGGAAACGGCACAGACACAATATACCTGACAAACACAGGCGGAAGCACCTGGGAAGGCTCTTGCGATGTAGCAGCAGAAGCAGCAGTCAGCGATTTTGCCGGCGGACCAATAATAATAGTCGCACTTGACGCACTACCACCAAACTTCCCCCCTGCAGTTGACAATTCTTACATCATAACATTATACAACATGACAGCACCGCCAAACGAAAATCCACAATGCGAAAACATGACAGTAACAAACATGTGCGAAGAACTGGACTTAAGCAACGTCAACTTCTTTGTAGAAATACAGACAAACGGAGACGCGGACTGCAACGAAGGACAATCATTGCCATGGGACGGCTTCAAAAAAGTAGTATCATTCAACTTCTCATCAATAGACATGACTTCTGAAGACATAGGAGAAAAAATGGGAGCACTAGGAAACGCACTAACAGTATTCATAACACCACCAGGACAATTCGGAGACAGCTACATATCAGTAGACACCTCAGCATTCGCAGAACTGGATACCAACACAACAATCTCACTATACGGACTGCCATTCGCAACAGAACCAACAATAAACGGAGAAGGCTCAATCAGCGGAATAAGCTTCACATCAAATTCGCCATTTGAATTCGCGTTGTCAGAAGCAGAATGCGACGCAATATGCGATGACGAATGTGACGATGAAGAATGCTACGATGAATGCTATGACGACTGCACAGGATTCACAATGTACATACCAAACGGAGACTTAACATTCACAGTAGACGGATTTTCGCAATACAACATGACAGACGACGTTGAACCAACAGTAACAATCAATTCACCAACCTCAGAATCAACAGTCAACATGGAATATGAAGTTGATGTGACAGCTGAAGGAACAGGGAGCCAGCTAAGCTCAATACAATTGTATGTCAACGGCGAATTAGAACAAGAAATAGAAAGCATGGACATATTCACAGAATGCACAAACAATGATGCAGACTGGACATCGGTAGACTGCACTTTCACAGTCATGGCAGATTCAGAAGCAGATCTCAACATCACAGTTGTAGCAACAGACTTCGGAGGAGAAGAAGGATTAAGCGCAAGCGACAATGAAGAACCAATATTTGTTGAATTCTGCGGAAGCACAATAGAAAATGACGTAACACTGACAGCAGACATGGACTGCTCAGGCGCCAACACAGACGGATTAAACCCAATGCAAGATGTAACAATCGACTGCAACGGCTACTCAATCATAGGAGGAGGCGCGTACAAAGGAATCAACAACAGAGGATACAACGGAGTAACTGTAAAGAACTGCAACATATACGGATTTGAACAAGGAATATACTCAAGCGGCGGAAGCGGATTAAGCATAACAAACAACAACGTAAGCCTAAACACAGCATTGACAGGATCAGGAATACATCTAGACTACGTCTATGACTCCACAATATCAAACAATTACGTATACGACAACGATATAGGAATATACCTGTTTGGCTCATATCAAAACACAGTCAGCACAAACACCGTAGAAGACAACAATTACGGCGGAGGAATTACCGGCTACGGAATAGTGCTTGAAGACAGCTGCAGTGGAGGCTGTGAAGACAGCTATGACAACTCGCTCACAAACAACATAGTAATAGGACATTCAGTTGCAGGAATATACAGCTATTATGCATACGACAACAACATAACAGGCGGAGAAATCTATAACAACGATGAAGGCATAAGGCTGGAAAGCTCAACAGCAAACATAAAAAACGTAAACTTCCACGACAATTATATCGAACCACCATTAGCCACTGGATTGTATGTGGACTGGGACTCAATCGCCTACATTGAAAACGGACAATTCCTCAACAACGGAGACTACGCTATATATGACCAATCTCCCAGATCAGTCTACTGGACAATAACAGGCGCTGCAAAATGCATAAACAACAGCGTGGAGATTGCAGACGGCAATATAACATTCAACGGCGGAACACTCGAGATGAATAACTGCCAACTAACCCTGCCAGATGGAAGAAACCAAGTAGTAATAAACATCAACAAAACAATAAACAGCCTGGACTTCGACGTACAAGACTTAACAGCAAACACGACAGCAGACTTCAACTTCACAGAATCAGCAGTAACATTAAACCTGTCAGCAGACGTCACAACAACAATGTCAATAACAGGAGAAACACCAGGAAGCGCGCCAACAGGATTCACAGCATTAAAAGGAATAGACATACTCATTGACAGCACAACAGAAGGAGCACTAAACTATGCTTTGATAAAAATGTACTACACAGATGCAGAACTAACAGCGGCAAACATAGCAGAAAGCAGCCTCAAAATATACTATTACAACGAAACATCAGCTGCATGGCAGTTAGAACCAGAGCAAGGAGTAGACACTGCAAATAACTATGTCTGGGCAAGAGTCACACACTTCAGCCTGTTCGGCTCATTCGGAACAGCACCATCAGGCGGCGGATATAACGGTGGAGGAGGCGGAGGAGGTGGCAGCACATCAACAACAGGAGCAGCAACAATAAAAGCAGCCTGCATAGACGACTGGCTGTGCGACGACTGGACTCAATGCAGCAATGGCAAAAAAACAAGAACCTGCGTCCTAAACGATTACCCAGACTGCACAGAACAAGCCAAAAAGCCGGCAACAGAAACAACCTGTACAATAGAAACACCAAAACCTGCACAAACAACCCTGACAACACCAACAGAAATAAGCAGCCCAACACCTGAAACACGAGAAACACCAAGACAACAGATAACAGGAACATTCATGCAGGACATAACAAACAAAGTGCCAAAAACAGCACTAGCCGCAGCATTCTTACTGCTATTGGTTGCAGGAGTGGCAGGCTACTACTTCACAAAGAAGTAAATTTCTTTATTTTTTTTCATTTTTTACTACCGTCTCTGTAACATAAATTCTTATAAATAACTTAAACCAACCCCAGAAGGATTAGCTCGTTTTAAGTCTGTATCTAATCCAAACATAACAGAGTAAAAAATGGGATTTGTACTAGAATTAGTTCAATTAATGAAAATGGGAATGGAACTATTTGTCAAAATAGTTCGCGAAGATGAACAGGCCCTATACATCGACAGAGGAGTAGTTTTAGCCACGAGAGTCAAATGGGAAAAAGAAACTCTTCAAGAAATCAGAACAGAAGAAAAAATATACCAAAAACAAATGGGCGGTTTAATGGGCTGCCTGATGAGAGCAGAACTGCCAAAAGAAGCCAAGAATTATCGAAAAGACTTTTTAGGCAGACCAAGACACCCAAAAAGATATGTGCGCGACAAAGTGCTTCATCCAGGACTCTATCCCCATATTCCCCTAATACAGGATATTTACAAAGAAACAACCAAAGAAACAGTCTTGAATGCAGGATTTGTAACCATGTTCACAGCAGATGAGCATCCAAGAAACATTGCATTAAGCTGCAACGTAAGATACGAAGTCCTAGACCTATACAGAGCAGTCATGAAGGTCAACAGATATCCTATCACGCTGGCAGACCATACCATGTCAATACTATTCAGGCACTGCCTTGGAAAACCATTTGATTTCTGGGTGAATGTGAATCAAGAAACTGGAAAACGCGAACAAGAAAAACTTTCTGAAGAAAAAGAAGAAGAAAAACCACTCGTTAGCTACGAACGGGGCATCACCAGCTATGAACGGGTAGAAAAAGAAATAAAAAGCGTAAAAAAGCCAAAAGATTACAAAGAAACAACAACCATCGGCAGGTTAGAGCTAGAAATAGAAGAAGACCTAAGAAAACTCGCTACAAACAGGTGGGGAATAAAAATATACGAAGTCTATTTCACTGACATATCAAACTGCAAAGGAGTTTACATACTCCGCCAGGAGGCTGCCAACGGCGGCTACAACATCCAGACCCACATTAATAGAGAACCTTTAGGTGATACAGCTTAATCGTAATACTTTGGATTCAAGAACTTAGCCAAAGCGTAAATAACACCAAACTCAAAAGCAGCAGTCCTGTTAACAGCACCTTTTGTGAGAACACCAACACTGCCCTCTTTCTGCTTTGTATTATGACCGCCAATAAACTCATCCATAACAGGACCAAGCTCCCTGCCCTTCCTGATTTCTTTAGCAATAGCTTCAGGCAACAACAACCTACCACAACCAGAAATGCCCTTTTTACCAGACTTGTCAACAACAACAGTCCAGCCAGCCATAAACATGCCATGCGCTGAATCATGAGTATTACCCTCCAAACCAACACCAAAATCAGCATTGGCGGCTTTCAAAGACAACTCAGCCCTGCTTGTCGCACCCTTAATCGCCTCATCATCACAAACAGGCTGAACACTAGTACCATGATCAACTTCTATGCCGATGACTTCTGCATCAGGCCAAAAAAGCTTAACAGCATTACTAACAGCAGCGATTTTAACAGGATTCTTAGAGCCGACAGCGAATTTCATAATTTTGGGAAATTAAGGCTTGTTTAAGAAGTTTTTGCCAAAATCAGAAAGTGTAATATTTTTACAATAGAAAGACGCGATACGTTTATATAAATCATAGAACATAATAAATTTTATGAAAGCATTACTAATTATTGATATGCAAAAAGAATGTATGAACGGAGTATACAAAAAGAATGAAATAATTAAAAACATTTCAAAATTAATAGATAAATTCAATTCTAAAAATTATAAAGTTATACAATCAAAAGTATGGATTACTAATCCAAAGAAAACATCAATGACAAAGTTGTGGCCTAATGAAGGCATTGCAAACACAAAAGGAGCAGAGATGATTCCTGAACTCAAAGATAAGAATTATGATAAGATAATAAAAAAGACAAATTATTCTGCTTTTTTTGGAACAAAATTGGATGACTATCTTAAAAAGAATAAAGTGAACGAATTATACATTGCAGGAATTCATTCAGGATGTTGTATTCTTTTTACAGGAGTTGATGCATTTTATAGAAACTATGATGTTTACTTTGTCAAGGATGCAATTTCCAGTGCGGGCGGCAAGAAATTTGTAATCAATGCATTGAAAAATTTTGAAATGTTTTGCGGCAAGACCA
Source organism: Nanobdellota archaeon (assembly GCA_041305185.1). GTDB lineage: Archaea > Nanobdellota > Nanobdellia > Woesearchaeales > ARS49 > CABMGU01. Next base: position 1,042 of record JBFYLW010000006.1, on the reverse strand, counting down.
TTTCTACTTCACAAGTTATAAAGCACATCTAGAGGTCTGGTCGAGTAATATTGCACATAACATCGCGATTATTTAAGATTTATAGTCTCTTAGTCATTTTAATAGTATCCCCATGCTCTTTAGAATGGACTATCTTAACTTTTTTATATCCTCTTTTTTTATAAAATTCAGTAGATGATGTGGCTGAGGGAACTTTTATAATCTTATAACCTTTCTTTTTTGCTAAATCTTCTACTTTATCCATTAATTTTGAGCCTATGCCTTTTCCGTGAAAATCTGGGTTAACAAAAACCGTGAACACCTTATCTTCTTTTAGACTTGCAGTTCCGACAACCTTATCATTTTCAACCGCAACAAAAATAGTTCTATCTTTTAGATTTTTGATTAAAAGAGAGGGTGTAAAAAAATGGTATAGGCTCTCTATTACTTTCTTTGGATAACCTTTGCTAACTGTTTCCCTCAGGCATCTTCGAATTATATTAGAAACTTTTATAGCATCAGCTCTTTTGAATTTTCTTATTCGCATATAAAAAAGAAATCTTAAGAGGTTATAAATCTTGTCTCAAATAAAAAATTAAACAGAACATCAGAATTTAACAAAGTTTATTTTTCAGAGGAGGAGGAATTTTCAGGCAACCCAGAAAATTCCGACCTCCTGGCGAGCAATTTGGGAAAACGAAGTGCAACGAGGTTTCCGCATAAGCCCTGTTAAGTGAGCCGAGCGTAGCGAGAGTGCAACGTGCCGACGAACGAAGTGAGGAGAGTTTTACGGAGTCTCGGCAAGAATAAATCTATGACAAATCTTACAATCATTCAATCTCTTTCCGTCCCAATCCCAAACCATTAGTTGAATTTCTTTTACTTCAAACTCGCCAAAATTTTGCCGTTTTCCTGAGACAATTTCAACATTTTGTGTTAAAACGCCAATAGAAGCATGAGGAGTATATTTATCATTCTCAAATTGAGGTTGGCTACTTGGCAAAATTTTGAATAATTTTTTATGAAGCTTTGAAAGTTCATTTGATTCAACATCTGCAAAAAG
>JBFYLW010000005.1:0-3107 GCA_041305185.1 Nanobdellota archaeon | reverse complement strand
GTCCTTAATCGTCAGAGGCTTTTTCCCAATACGCAAGAACAACTCGCTAAAACTCTCATCAGGCTTTTTCATACCTTTAATTGTATCATACGCATCCTCGGTAATGGTGATGGTTTTTACTACCATAAGTATGTTTATGTTTAAACATATATTTAAAGGTTATGGCAATATTCCTTTTCAACGTTAAAATGTGAGAAATTATTACTGAGCGTTGATACCGAGCTTTGCCAATTCCTGCTTCCACATACTTCCTATTTTAATCAAATCAACAGTGAATTTGCCTGAAATCTTGTACGTCTTCTTGTACAAATCATAGTCAATAAGACCCATGGCTTTCATAGGCGTCAAGATTCTGTCATAAAACTGCCTTTTGTTGTAAGACAACTTGACACGCTTTCCTTTATAAGGAGGCTCCTCAAGAACACACTCGTAAACGCCATCATGAAGCTGGGTGGCAAACAAGCTCATATCAGTCTTTGAAATCTCGCCCTTCCTGGCAACCATAAATTTGATGAGCTCTTTAGCGACGATTTTCTGCTGGTTTGTAGAGAAAATTACCTCATAAATGTCATCCGGCAAGTTGAATCTGTCGTATAGTATTACCATGTTGACTTACCACTCCCAGTGTGGAAGAAACGACCTCAGTATATAAAATTTATGCTTTGTTACGAATAGCTACTTTTGTAAAATTACCACTTTTAAGTGACTATAAATGGCAAGATTTATAAAGGGCAGAAACATACTCAGTCTCATGTTCGCAGAAGAAAACCTGAAATTATTCGACGATGGAGATAAGAAAGCGGAAGAGACAAGACTTCTTAATAGACCGAAGACCGGCTCTAACAGAACACTGATAAATTATCCTGCCCCTTATAGCAAGTTTGGCGGCGATTTTGAGATATCAGACATCACGGATTATATGTCCAGAATGAGCCAGATAGCCTCTCACATGGAAGAAGGCATGAAACCCGAATCCTGCCTAGTCCTAATTCAAGACTATAAAGAACAATTCCTTAACTACACAATACTCTCTTATTTAGGATTCTGCAAATCAAGAAAAACTGAACTTGAAAAAAATCATTCAGAAGTGCCAAAAGAATTAACAGATGCCATAAGAATGACAAAACAGCTTGCATTCTATACTGCATTAGAAACTGTAAAAAAGCTTAATCCGTCGATAAAATCAGAAGAAGATTTCAGAAACAGAATCAGACACGAAACAGCAGACCAGATTTCCTGCAAAAATATTGAATGCATCTCCGACATATTTTCAACATATTTTACACCACAAAAACCAGAAGAAGCAAAAGAAAAAGCAATAACTGCCGCTTTATACTGCAATGCGCTTCATCTCGACACTTTTTCCGAGTTCCTGAAACTTCTTGAAAAAGATCTTGGAGTTCCAGAAACAGCGTCTAAGATTCCCTCATATTTCAGCGCATTATTCAAAAGGCTTTACACCAGCTCCTCGTAATATTTCTAAAAACCGAAATGTTTAAATATAACCCTTTGCTATTCTAGTATACGAAAATGTGATAATTGGTAACTTTGGTGTACCAGTTGTCATAGGTGATATTGCGCCAAAAGCGCAGTTGATGTACACAGGGAAAAAGAGGATACAAATCCGCTAATGCGGATTCCGCTATTGCGGAATAAACTCAAAGAGGCCTAAACCTCTTTTGAGTCATAATCACAAGGGCTCTCCACTGTTTCTTTCCCAAATAACCACCCCCCAAAACCCACAAAGAACTGGAGAGCCTCTTATTTTCCTTTAATCAAAAAAAAAGGACGGAGGTAGAAACGATGGATTTCCTCGTAAAAAGCGCACTAGCGCAAGAACAACCAAAAACAGAAGCCTATGACTTTGGACAGGCAAACATTAAAGTCATTGGTGTAGGCGGAGCCGGCAACAATATGGTCAGCTGGCTGTATAAGAAAGGAATTAAGGGAGCTGAAATAATTATTGTCAATACAGACAAACAGCACGTCGATATTTCTGAGGGTGACAAAAAGTTCATGATTGGAAAGGATCTTACACGAGGACTTGGCTGCGGTGGATTCCCACAAAAAGGAGCAGAAGCAGCACAAGAATCATTACTGCAAATCAAGGAAAGCCTGCGCGGAAGCGACATGGTATTCGTATGCGCAGGAATGGGCGGCGGAACAGGAACAGGCGCAGCACCAATAGTTGCAAGCGTAGCAAAAGAAATGGGCTCCATCGTCATAGGTACAGTCACGATGCCGTTCAACATAGAACGAGCAAGAATAGACAAAGCAGAATTCGGACTGCAACAATTAAGACAGGTATCTGACACTGTAGTTGTCATAGACAACAACAGACTAGTACAAATAGCAGGCAACCTCCCAATACAACAAGCATTCGCAGTAGCAAACGAGCTAGTTGCAACAATGATAAAAGGAATAGTGGAAACAATAGCAGTGCCATCGCTTGTCAACTTGGATTATGCAGACGTCAAAGCAATAATGACAAACGGCGGAGTTGCAGCAATCGGAGTAGGAAGCTCAGACACAAACAACAGAGTAGACGAAGCAGTCAAAGGAGCACTCGCCAACCCATTGCTAGACATATCATACAAAGGCGCAACAGGCGCTTTGATACACGTATGGGGCGGACCAGACATGACATTAGAGGAAATCAACAGAGTAGGAGACCTGGTCACCACAGAAATGGATGAAGACGCAAACGTCATCTGGGGAGCAAGAGTATCAGAAGAAATGAAAGGCAAACTCATGGTTATGACAATAATAACCGGAGTAAGCAGCCCATGGATACTCGGCAAAGCAGACGGCAAAAGACCCTGCGCACAAACACAACGCCTCAATTCCGAACTAGGAATTGAGATGATTTAATTTTTTTTTATTATGCTTAGTTTAGAACTTGAACAAAGATTAAAAGGAAAGGACGTAAATGGACAATTTCTAGAATCATTAAACTACATCCTTGCAAGCCCAAACGGCGAATTCAGAAAAGTCTTCAGACATTTTGAAAATCAGCCGGAAATAAAAGACAGACTTGCAGAGCGAATAGATACTCAGACCGGATTAATGCAGCCAGGTTATTTCCAAAGCAGAGTCAGAGATGAACT
>JBFYLW010000004.1:0-3567 GCA_041305185.1 Nanobdellota archaeon | reverse complement strand
ATTTTTGTTTTTATGGCTTACAACCGCACTCATTATGCTATTACCAATAAGCGTGCCATTATCCAATCAGGCGTTATTGGCAGGGATTTCAGGTCTGTTGATTATGATAGGATGCAGAATGTTTCTGTTGATGTTGGTATTTTGGGTGTTATTTTCAAGGTTGGCACTGTTAAGATTTATACTGGTGAGCTTGAGACTGTTGGTTCTGGAAATACTTCTCGTATTCAGGCGAAGTACGATAAGTTTGAGTATGTTACTCTTCCTTATGAAGTTCTGAAGAAGTTGCAGACTGAGTTGTCTAAGAGAAAGGAAGCTTTGGCTTAACGTTTTCTTTTCTTTTGTTTCTTGAGTTGTTTCTCTAGTTCTAATTTTTCTAGAAGTTCTTTGTAACGATTTCGGATTGTGACTTCTGTTACGCCAGCGACATCAGCAACTTCGCGTTGTGTTCTTTTTTCGCCGTGCATTAATGCTGCTACATAAAGGGCTGCTGCTGCTATTCCTGTTGGTCCTCTTCCTGATGTTAGTTCTGCGTGTTGTGCTTGCTCGAGGATTTCTACTGCTTTTGATTGCGTTTCTGCTGTTAATTTCAAGGATGAAGCAAATCTTGCTATGTAGTCTGCTGGATTGCTTGGTAATATCGTGATTCCTAGTTCTCTTGTTACGAATCTGTAGGTTCTGCCTATTTCTTTTTTCTCTATGCCTGATGCTTCTGATAGTTCGTCAAGTGTTCTTGGTACTTCGTGCCTTCTGCAGGCTGCATACAAAGCGCCTGAGACTACTGATTCCATGCTTCTTCCTCTTACGAGTCCTCTTTGGACTGCTTGGGTGTATATCATGGCTGCTTCTTCTTCTACCATTTTTGGCAGTTTCAGGAAGCTTGATACTCTTTTGAGTTCTGCAAGTGCTAATTTCAGGTTTCTTTCAATTGCTGTTGAGATTCTGTATTGCCATTTTCTGAGTCTGAAGAATTTGTTTCTATCCTTTGAGCCTAGCTGGAACAAGTCTGCTTTTTGTCCTACTTCTGTTCCTAGACCTTGGTCAAACTGCGTGTAAGTCATTGGCGCTCCTGTTCTGCGTTGGGAGCTGTCTCCGCCTTCATCTTCGAATTCGCGCCATTCCTGGCCGAATTCTACCATTTTGTCTTCTATGACTAGTCCGCAGTCTTTGCAGATGATTTCTCCTTTTTCACGGTTTACAAATAGGTTTATACTGCCGCACTCTGTACACTTTTTTACGTAGTACATTTCACCCACCTAAGCCGCCATCCTCCTTTTTTTTGGAGAAAGCTTAATGTATATGTTACACCACAATTAATTTTATATATTAGTGTTAGAAGTAGTATATAAAGGTTTCGGTCTATCCCGTCGATTAGCAGGGTCCGAGAGTTGTGACTGGATGGTTTATTGTGCTGCTTTCTGCGCAGGTTTTGGCGCATTCTGCTATTGTTATCGTGCTGTATGTTTGGGTTGTTGCTGTTTTGAATACTCCAATTTCTGATTGGCAGCAGCAGTTTGCGATGGTGTCTATTTCTGGTATCTGGATTGCTTTTCCTGTGCCTTTGTAGACATAATATAGTCCTGCCAGCGCTGTTATTAGTACTAAAATAAGTATTATATTGGATAAGTGGTGTGTTTTCATGATTCTATCCACGAGCATCTGCCTACGTTGACTAGTGTTGCTCTTGGTCCGCCTTCTGTGCATTTTTCGCTGCATGCTTGCATTATTTCAGTATCTTCTGCACCTTTTGGCACTTGTGCGTATACTTGGTATATGTGGAATCTGCTTGTTCCGCCTGTGTCGCAGCAGCATGCTACGCTTTGCGGTTGTACTAGTGTGAATTCTGGACATGTTGACTCTCCTGGATTTTCCTGGAGGTATTTGACGCACGCGTATCGTTGCAGTCCTTCAAGTGATCGTCCATATTGGACGTTTTGGTATATGTAATAGAATGCGACCATCGCTAATATGATGGCTATTACGAATCCTGCTATTGCTAGTTTTTCATGTTTTACGGATTTTCTGTGCATAGTCCCACCTGCGAGAATATTTTTCCTTGGCCCGCGTAGTTGTATTCACATATTGCTTGGCAGTCTGGTGTTGTTCTTGTCGCGAATGCTTGTATTTGCGATCTTACCAGTATTGTGTTGTCTTCTGCCAGTATGTTGCAACAACACGATAAATAGTCTTGTTTGGCTGCCAGTCCTGTTTGTCCTGGCGCTATTACGAAAAAAGCTGTGATTGATATTGCTGCGATGAGCAATATTCCGATTATTGCGTTTTTTTCTTCCATAACGTTGTTTGAGAATACCTGCATATTTAATATATTTGTTCGTATTATACGTTTGTATGGAGTTGTTTGAGCTTTTGGTGTGTCCTGTGGACCGTGTCAGGCTGATTGTTGTTGAGAATGGTTTGGGCTGTCCTTTGTGTAAGAAGGTTTATCCTGTTAAAGAAGGTATTCCGGTGTTTATACAGTAATGATTTCTTCTTTTTTTGCATTCATCATCGCATCGTGTATTAATGTTGATTCCAGCTCAAGGATTTTTTTTGTTATTGGGCTTTCAGTGTTCAGGGAATAAAGTTTTGTTTTGCCGAATTTTCTTGTTATTTTCACTATTTTGTTCTTTTCAAGTTCAGGCCAGTAGTTGAATAGTGAGGCTTTTGATATTTCTGCTCCTTTGATAATATCTTTTTTTGTGAAGTCCATTCCTTTGTTTTCTATGAGGAAATCTATAATTCTGAACAGTGGAGTATCGCGGGTTAATTTTATGAGTAATGATTCAGTTGTCATTTTAATGTTAATTAATACAAAAGTATATAAATATTGCCTTTCAAAGTATATTTTGATAGACACATGTGGTCTGATGATGAGATAAAGGGAAAAATACTTCATAAGCTTGTTCGTGCTGGTAAATTTGAGCATAGTCATACTGCTATTGAAAATATGCAAAAAGGTTTTCCTAAGGATATTATTGGCAGGGTTAAAGAAAATATAGTTGAATTGGGTAAGGAAGGAATTCTCAAAATAAAACCAACAGGATACGGCGTTCAAGTTTCTGTTAATGTTGAAAAAACTGAAGGAATTATGAGATACGTCGATATTTTTCTTAAAAGAAGGGAGTTTTAGTCGCCTTGGTTGTCTGAGTATCCTTCTGGCAGGTTTGTTGGTTGTCCGCTGCTCGTGTGGTATCTTGCGCCAAAGTCTGTGTCTGCGTCTACTTTTGGCACAAATCCTGGTTGTCTTAGTAGTGCGTCTGTTTTTTCTGCTAGTGCTTCTTTTCCTGTGGCTGTTGTTACGATTGGCGGGTAGAATGTTCCTGATTTTTGGTTTGTTTCAGTTATTGTTCCTGTTGTTTGTAGTTCTTTTAGGACTTCTGCTGCGGTTTTTCCTGTTTCCATTTGTGTTGGAGCTGGTGTTGGTATGTTTGCTGCTGCTCCTCCAGTTATTGAATTTGTTCTTGTTGTTTCAGGTATTGCTACTCTTTTTCCAGTTGTTTTTGACTCGCAGGCAACTAGAATTAGCAGTGATATCATCACCAGTGCTATTAGTCCTTTTTTCATATTGCG
>JBFYLW010000003.1:0-76323 GCA_041305185.1 Nanobdellota archaeon | reverse complement strand
ATCTATGGACAACCGGTCAGAAAACCAAGACCTTCTGCCATCACGCTCCTCAAAAAAAATAGCATACCTCCTTTGATTCCTCCAATCCTCTTCCTTCTCCTCAGAAACCACAACATCAACATTTCTAACATCACGGGATTTCGCACTAATAATGTAATCAGCCAGCGACAGCCCACAAAAACCACCTGTAAATGACATAAATAAAAGTCAAAACGACCCAATTAAAAAGTTTACGGATTCAAGGCCCCTAAAGCAATCTTAATGCCGTTCACTGTGCCTTCCTGAACCTTCTTCTCTTCAACCAAGGTAAAAATCATATCAGGATTTTTCAGGACTTCCTCAGGATGCTCAGGAGTGTTTACCACCAAAACAGCACCTGCCTTAATGTTTCTCAGCTTTGAAACCAAAAACACGGCAGAACACTCCATCTCAGAACTCACCATGCCCTTGCCTGCAAGCTTTACAAAATTTTCAATAAGCTCATAAAAAACATGTGAGTCCTATTAACACCGACAAAATACCTCACGCCAAGCTTTCTCGCAGAAGCAACCAATGCAGAAAAAACAGCATTGTCAGCATCAACCTGCCTGACACCAGAATACTCTCTTGTAGTTCCATCACCGCAAAAAGCAGAACTCAGAATAACAATGTCACCAGGCTGCATTTCTTTTAAAAATCCGCCGCAAGTACCGATGCGAATTAATGTTTTCGCACCAACATTCGCCAATTCCTCGACAGCAATAGCAGCAGCAGGACAACCAATCCCTGAAGAAACCATTGACAGCCGGATTTCACCATACCCGCTATTACAAGTACGAAACTCACGATTAACATTAACCTCCTTAACGTCTGAGAGGTACTTCAAAATCTTATCAATCCTGCCAGCATCGCCAGGCAGCAAAACACAAGTCTCAATCCTGTTAATCTTCAAGTGCGGCTGCACATCAATCATTTTTTCATTTTAAACCTCATAAGTTTGTGAAGAAATCAAAAAAAATGTTAAGTTTGATCCGATGAGTAGAACTAGCAACAATGAACAAAGTTAAACTCAAAAATAAGATTCATAATACGCCAGTATTTGCTCAGACTTTTTGATTGTTTCTAAAGAACATTCAAGCTGTTTATCACAAATTGCTCTGCGTTCCCAAAATTGGCATCGCTCAGCTGTTTCAAGATTCTCCTTGACGTGGCGAGCATGGAGTCAGGATTTCGCTCAATCAATTGATTGAGATACTGCTGGTCAAACCTGCCCGGACCAGACTTAATCAGCACATCATAAACCGCAGCATAAGAAATATCAATCAAAGCACGATAAAGATTTATCTTTGCCGTTTCAGCATATCTCGGATTTTCCCGGCCAACAAGATACTGGTCGTAACATTTTTTAGCAAGCGACACCGCCTTTTCCTTCTTCTTCCCCATATATTCCACAAAATCCGGCAGCTCGCACCTGGCTTCCAAAAGGCTCTCAAACCATTTCAAATCAGCACCTTTCAATAAACTCCCGCTAAGAACCGGAACAGAAAAATGGATGTCCTTAATCAACAACCCATTCTCAAATTCGCTCCTGCTCACAAAACTCACATCAAGATAACGGGGCTTGGAAATCCTCTCAAGCTCAGCAACATCCTCCTCTTTTCCAACAACAGCAAGAAAATCAATATCCGAACTCGGCTTATCAGAGCCGTACTTGAACAAATACTGAATTTTATCATAACCTCCTTTCAGATTTTCCTTCAACAAACGAATCAACAAATCCTGCCTATGGCTTCTATAAGTGTTAACTGAATAGAGAGCAGTTATAGGACCCTGCCTTTCCTCAATAGACGCCAATCCTGAAAAAACAGCACGCTGGGCAGAAGTCATGTCCGGCAATCCGGTCTCGATTCCGAGCCTTTTGGACAGGCAATCAGTCAACCAGTAAGCAAATCCCTCACACAAAGGCTCAATGCGCTGCCTTATTGCAAGCACCTGCCTAGCACGATTAAGATAAATGTTCACAAGAGCATCCGAGGGATTATACGAAACAACAACCCTATCTTTTCCAATCTCAACATCTTTTCCCTCTGCTCTCCTAAAATCCAGAACAGCATCCTCACCCAACGAAGCATATAATGGACCAATTATAATAGACTCCAGTCTTTTGAGCTCATCCTCTTGTTTCCTCAATTCCAATCCAGAAACCGCATTCTCAAAGAAAACCCTGTGAGAAACATGCTCGTGCAGCAATACCTGCTCCAAATCATCAAGCAAAACATGCGCAGTCATCGAGCCAGGCACGAACACGCCATCCTTGCCCTGTATCCCCCTGACTTTCTGAAATTCCAGCCAATCATCACCAGAATAAGTCTTAAGATTATCAGTCTTAAGACAAATGTCGAAATCTTTTTCCAATATGCTATTAGCCCGTTTTATCAGTTCTGCCGCCGCCATTGTAAATCTCCGTAATAGTTGTTTTTAGCAATTTCTGAAGATAATTGCAGAAGATGCAGTCCTGCTCCAAATCCAACTGCTGTTGTTTCTTCGCTATTTCAACATCAAGAATCAAAGGGGGAGGACAGGTTTTTGTCTCTTTGACCAAAGGCAGGAAATTTCCGCAAACCCCGCATTTTATTTTCAAAGGAGTCACTATTGCTATTCTAGAATCAACATATTCCCTGAGCTTTTCATGAATTTTGAAATTTTCAAAAATGTGCTGATTTCTTGCCTTCCAGAACCTCTCGAAATAAGCCCTTATGTTGAAGAAATAAAACTCAAAATGCTCTGCACATAATTTCTGAATCTTTTTGGACGCTTCTAAAACACTAATATTCTCTTTAGGCAAGAGTTCGAGCAATTCCTCTCCTGTAAAACCACTTTCACTCTTGCTGGAATCAATTTTCATCGCCAGCACCCATCATTCTCAATTCATAATCAGACATCAAGCCAGGAGGAGACAACGGAGCTCTTTTTAGTATCGCCTTTTTTTTCAAAACATCATAATAATGATCAACACCATCACTCATCCTATCCAAGTAGCTATTGCCAACACCATGCAGCAAAAGCAATCTCTCAGCAAAATCAATAAACATGCTTCTTGCTTCGTTAACAGAATACCCATTCAAAGAACCCACCTGCGAAAGATCATCTATCAAAGAAACCAGCATCTCTCCCCTGCCAACAGCAGGAACAAAGATATTATCATCATCAATCATCCCATATCCAAGATCGCTAAATACTCGATTAAAGAAACGCTCCATTTTCCTGCTGCCAAGCATTTTCGCTTCAGCAGCATACTTGACAACATGGTCAAGATCGATAATTTCCGGGCTTTGGGTAATTAAACCCGCAACATACGCAGGTGTAACATCTGCAAATTCACGCACCGTATTCCTATTTCTTTCACGTACAAAATCAGACAATGCACTGCTTTCTAATTTATGATAAACATTTGCATCAGCGATAACCTCAAGTATCTGAGAACCAATACTATGCTTTATGTGCTCGTCATAGCCCGAACCAATCGGATTGCCAGTATCAAATGGAAGAATATCCTCAGCAGCTCCAACATACTGAATAGTTTCACAATGCGACATTTCATGGGGAATGACCACTTTTGAAATAAAACTCTCAGGAATTTCAAAAACCTTGTCAAATCCAGTCTTATCAGGCCTTAACTCGTACAAAGGAAATTCAATCGAAAAATCTTCCGTATCATATACTCCCAGATAGCGCTTCTTAGGAAGAGGGGTGAAGTGAATTCCGTTCGACAAAATAGCATCATTAACATAGAATACCTTAGCATTATCAGCTATGCTCTGCATAATCTTGTCGTCATCAAGCAAACTCTCAATTTTTTGCTTAAATTCTTTCAGTTTATCCAATCCTCCACAATACAACAAATTAAGATACCTTTCTGAACTTGGATTGACGTTCAAATCAACACCGAACTGCTGCCCTTTTGCCTTTAATTGGGTATGAAGTCCAAACAACTCAATATTCAACAAATCAAGATCAAGATTGCTGTGAATCCCCATAAGGTCGTTGACGTTAAAGGGTTGAAAATCACCTAAGTTGAGGCTCTCCAGCTCCTGAGTGCGATCATGCAAATAATTGGAATCATCACGCATGGACAAGCCAGGCACATCCACTGAAACAGGATCTGTTTCAGGACCGAAATGAAGCCTGAAATCAGTGCTCAAATCAGGAACGGCAAGCTCTGGAGCAAGACCGGAAGAGTCACCAACATAGCGCATTGTCCATTCATCAGCAAGAGACTGCAGAGAAGAAGATGCATCACTATCAAAAACAGGATTGTGAGACAAATCTTTAATTCCAGATGCCAGCTTCGTGGTATCACCAAGAAAAGTGAAAGTCATTTCAGCTGTCAACGGCTTAAGATAATCAAACTGATCATGACCCAGACGGACAGAGTCAGCAATGCTTGATGTATCCCCAATGAACCGATAAGACATCACGTCAATAACTGGCTCGATTTCATCAATAAGCCCGGGAATCAGAGGGCTGTCCAATTTAGAGGTATCGCCAATAAAAATATCATTCCACTTACTGACAACGGGCTTCAAAAATGAAAATTCATCATTTACAGAAAAAACCGGCTCGATAAATCTGGAAGTGTCACCAACAAAATGGGCATTCCAATCATTGACGACTGGCATCAAATCGGAAAAGTCAGTTTTATACGTCGGCTCAATAATACTGCTCGAATCGCCCATATACTTAGTTCTCAAACTAAAAATCGCAGGAGAAATCTGATCCAGATATGAATCATGGATGGAAAATTCCTCTTTAGGAATTACAATCCCATCAAACTTAATCTCACCCATTCCAATCGATGTGGAAAAAGCATCAATCTCAGGAGTTGCAAAATAATTGAAATTAACAGGGTCCTGTATGTCTGCAGAACCCCCAAAATTATTTCCTAAAATATCAGTCAGCGAAGCAACATGCTCGAAATTCAGAACAGGCTCCTGAATACCTGTCGAACCTCCGATATTACTGCCCCAGGAATTGATTAAAGGCGAAATGGAGTCAAGATAAGACACGCTGGGCTCAGAATACGCGTGTTCCACACCATACATCCAAGAATCATTCGTGGAAGGAAGCTCATAACCAGCACAGAATTGTGTGGGCTCACAATAAACATGCTGCAAACCGTAGCCTATAGAATCATACATTGAAGGAAGCTCGTAGCCCATACAGGAATTCATTCCCATCGGCTCAAACATAGGACCCATCATACCGCTAAAGAAATGCGCAAGACCGCCTTTCGGCTTCACAAAACCAGATTTAAAATTAGAAGAAACCAGGAATTCCAAACCGCCTTTCAAACTTAGCCTCCCCATATAACCTGTTAATTCATTTATATATAAATTACTTATTACCGTTTGATATCAAAACCTGCCTTCTCGATGTATGCACCAAGGATTCTTTCCAGCACAGAAAACTCGCTTTCGTGCATTTTTCTTGCTTCAGAAAGACTTTTGCCTCTGTCCACCTGCTTTTGCACCAGAGCAGACTTAGCATTCTGATAAATTTGCGCGACTCTCAGACAAAGACCCTCACGGCAGGAACAAAGTGATGCAGCTTCGATTTTCTGCAGCAAAAAACCCAAATTAAACAAGTCCTGCGCAGTCAATACATCAGTCCTGCCACGGTAGCCCTCAAGACTGTTTGAAACTTCAATCTGAACATTAACATCATCAAGCACTTTGCAAACAGCTTCATGATTCGGAGCGGTCTGGGAAATTTTCAGGAATGTGTTCCTTGACAATTGCAGATTGTTAGGCTTTTCCTGCCAAGCCTCATAAACAAGACCAAGATAATACCATGCAGAATGATTATTAGGATTGTCCTTGAGAATGCCCTTAAGAAGATGCTCTGCCTTCGCATACATTTCTTTTTTAAGATAAACCCTTGAAAGGTGATATGCCACCAGCTCTGTCTTTTCCTCTTTGTATAGAGTGACCAAACGCTTTCCTGCAGCATCATAATCGCACCTGTCAAAATCCTCCAAAGCACGATTTATCTCACTGATGTTCTCTGCCATTCTCACTCACCGGCTTGTATCTTAGGTAAACCGACAAAGCCTTTTGCACTTTCATGAAAACCTCACGGTCTGCTGAAAAATCACCTTTATAGCCGGCATCAGATTCAGCCAGCTTTTCGTCCATAACCGCGCGCATTTCGCCAAGAACCTCGTAAAACGCAAAATACTGGCAAATACGCTTAACATCTTCAGCTTGAACGCCCCTGGATGCAAATTCGTCAAAAAGCCTCGCCCAGGCAATCGCAAAAGTAGTATCAAAACTTCCACCCGACTCAAGATTGTCCAAATTATCAACCAAAGTGTTCAACAAAGACAGTCTGCTCCCAGCAATGTGCCTCGCACATTCAAGAATCTTTTCCAGTTCTTCAGGCGAAGGTTCAGATGGCATGACTAATCCGTTTCTATTCCAGCCTGCTTCAAATATTCCAGGATAACCCTGTTCACAACACCATAAGTATTCTTGTCTTTGTCCCTGTCAAGCATGTCCAGCAAACGCGCGTACAGAATCGCTTGTGTAGTTCTGATAGCATGACTGTTCTCCCAGCCTTGATCTTCAACAAACTTGCCCAGCTGACCCAAGAAAACAACCTTTTGGTCAGGATTCTGAGTTCCAACAAAACCGTCAATGGTCTGCATCATCTCTTGTTTTTTAGCCACAGTCAGATCATATGCCATATAAACACCCCCGATCGGAATATTACCGGAATATTACCGTCAATAAGCGCAAACTATTTAAACCTATTTATTCTTTTTACCTGCAAGTAGTAAAATTTACGGGGATGGGTTATGAAGAAAAATAACAGATACGATTTCAGCAAAGACATCCCAAAGCCATCTAACAAAGTAAATCCGAAATACGACTTCGGAAAACCGGCAGAAAAAACCAACACGAGGTACGATTTCGGAAAGCCTGCAGAAAAAACCAACACAAGTTACGATTTCGGCAAGAAAGAACCGGGATGCGATGCGCCTGAAGAAAAAATAAATCCCCGATACAATTTCTCTGCAAAAACAATAGATGCAAAAATAACAGAAGAAGATTTCCAGAATCCGCAAACACTCCTTGAAAAAGTCGAAATTAACCTGAACCAGAAAATAAAAGGGCAGGAACACATAACAAGACTGATAGCAAGAGACATATACCAGCACATGCAGAGGGGAATCCGCATTGCAGACGGAACAATAGATTTGACTGCGGATGATGCGCTCACTCCAGTAATACTTCTTATAGGACCTTCCAGCGTTGGAAAAACACTCACTGCAACCGAGGCAGCAAACGTGTTCAATCTTCCGGTCGGCAGAATATCATGCACCAGCCTGACAGAAGAAGGATACGTAGGGCAAAAAGCGCAGGACGCGTTCGTAAACCTGCTAAAAGACGCAAAAGCGAAATATCTCGAGCACCATCTAAGCGAAGACGACCGCAAAGAATACGAAACAGCAAGAGGCTTTCTAAGGGATTTAAGCAACAATCTCATCGCCATAAACCCGGCGACCTCAAAGAAACACTCAGAATGCAAAGAAATAGCCGACAGAGTGGAAAAATCAGTCCTTGACTTCGCACAGAATTTCGGAGTACTAATCTTTGATGAATTCGACAAACTGGCAAAAGAAAAAGACGGCGGAGGCAAAAAAGTCAACAAGGAAGGAGTCCAAAACGCCCTTTTGAGCGGTTTAGACGGCAAAATGCCGGTAGAACTGATGATACCAGACGAATATTCACGAAACCCGATGGCAAAAAAATCGGTTTTCTACAACACAAAAAACACTTTAGTATTCGTCACAGGGGTCTTTGAAGGCATAGAATCAATAATACAAAAAAACGGCGGAGCACTAGACCCGTCACTGTCTGATTTCGGCATAACCGCTTCCAGCGATAACAGGTCAGGATTAAATCCATCATACGAAGGATTAAGGGTGGAACACCTCAGCGAGTATGGAATAGTGCCGCAATTCCTGAAAAGAATAACGAGATGGCACATATTCAAAGAATTAAATGAAACACACCTGAAACAAATATTCGCATCAAAAATCAAGACAGTCAATGAAAAATTCGCCAACAGCGAACTTTATCCTGATATCGCGCATCTCGGCGGAAACATAACATTCACGTCATCAGCAATAGACCTGCTCGTGGAAATCAGCTCCAAAGTCGATTCAGGCGCAAGGCGAATAGAACATCTTCTCGCAGACCTGCCAACCGCATTAGGATTGTACATAAACGACCACAAGGAATACAAAAACAGCAAAAGCCTGGAAATCACGCCGGCAATCCTGAAGAAAGCACTATCATATATCGACTTATACAGACCAGTGCTGGAGGGATAAGATGACAATCAAAGACATCAAAGAAGGAATCGAGAGCAATCTGGACCTGAAAATAAACATGCAGGCAAGATATGACCAGAATGCAACAAAAATCAATTACCAAACCGGCACTGTCGATTTCAAAAGAGACTGCGATTTGTCCACAGGAATCGATACACTAGTGCAGGCAGTTTACCTCGAAAACAGCCAACAGGGAAAAAGACTGCTTGAAACAAAAAAAGAACTGATATCCTTGCAGTCATCCATAATCGGAGATGCGCTCAGCGATGAGTCAAACCCGATAGTGTGGCTGGCAGAAGGAGAAACAACAGTATACCAGGACAAAAACCAAATCGGAGAAAAACACGCAAGCCTCACAGGCCTGGCAAACAGGCCAAACTTCAAGAAAAACGATTCACTTGTAGCACTGAATAAAGACACACCCCTGGCAAAAGAATACGTCCAGATGGCACGCACATACAATGCGCTATTGGACAGGACACAACCAATAATAAAAGGAATGGCTTTATGGCTTAAAGAACGGGTTTACAAAGAATCAGGACTGGATTTCGACTCTGAAGCAAGAAAAACAATGCTGTCAGATTCCAGCGGATTTGGCACATATACACGATTAAAGCAGATTGAGGCAAAGACAGGACCGTTGACCGCTTTAAGAGCCATTGGAGTTTATCCGGATTCTGAAGAATACCTGCTGAAATTCCTGCAAGAAAACACGCAATTGGACGCGCTTTCAGTTCTCTGCGACAAAGAAAGAAAAAATCTTGTATGCATATGCGCAGACGAAACCGACATAAAAGCGCCAATCATAAAAATGGACGGCCTGTACATAAGATTTGTCAGACAGACAGAATTCGAACAGGCACTCTACACAGGACAAACGACATTGAATGACCTGGTATTGCAGGGAACAGAGCTAAAAGGCAAAACATTCAACAAAATAAAAAGCAAATACCTCACACATTCATTCAACGAGGAACAGCTGAACGCCATAAAACAAAGAGCACTCGACAACATAAACACTGCATACAGATTCTATGAGCAGGCATCAGACGCTGCCAAAATGATGGAACTGGGAATGCAAACAAGAAGAATCACCCGAGAAGATCTTCAGCAGTTAAACAAACGAAAAACAATCCTGTTATACGACTCATTATCAGCCTCCTTCGAAGCGCTAAGAGGCATAGTTTTCAGCGAAAGATACAAACAAACCCCTTCTTTGAGAATCACAACAGAAGAAATCCTGAACAACCCTGCGAATGACACTGAGACTATGCTGGCAAACTGCTCAACCGCGATAAAACAAATCTCAATGAATCCGCACAACATCCATTTCAAGGCAGTATTCAACACGCTGTTCAAAATAAGAAATCTGCTGGGAGAAAAAAAGGAAACACCGGCACCTGAAACACCCGATAAAACAAAGCCCAAGGAATTCAACCTGGGCGGATTAATCAAGAAACGCAAGGAGGACAAGAAATGACAAAAATGAATTTTGGAGACCAACCAGCAGTAGTAGAAGTCTACGCAGCAAAAGCAGACGAAGGAAACTGCATAAATTACAAATTCGTCAGCACAGACCAAAAAGCCAAACTAGGCGGAATGAGCGTCAAAAGAGCAGTCGAATTCGTACTGCAAAAATGCGAGATAGACGCCCTGACAGAAATCTACAAGAGAGACGTCGAAAACCTGATAGCCAGCAAGCCAAATTTTTCAGTCAACATCTACGGAAAACAGCTGGACGTGAAAAAAGAAGAAGGCACTGGAAACGTGTTAGTTGACGAGAGAGAAAACACAATTGCAGACTCAGCATATTGGGATACTACAAAAGACCAATCCGGCAACAGTTTCGCATTATGCAAAATCAGAATAGTAGACCCACCAGGAGAAGGCGGTCTGGAAAGAAAGCTGTAAACAACCATGAAAAAAACGAAAACCGGAGGCAGGTAAATGCATTCCCTACTTTTTGATATGAGCAGGGAAAACGCCCTTCTCATATACAAAAACCGGTTATTCGAGATGGCAGAAGCTCCAGGAAACATAGTCTGGCAATGGAACAATGTTTCCAAAGGTTTCGCTGAATCTGAAAGCCTCACAGCATTGGAAACAATCACACTGCAGCCGCTTTTTGAGGAAAAAACAAGAAAAAAAGCAGAAGAATTCAACAAAAGAAAAGAAGAATTAATGAGAAATGCTGCAAAAACAGGACAATTAACTCCCCTGGATGAATTTCTGATACATTTTCTGGCAGGAGGCAAAAAAGGAAAGATAGAGAGCATCAAAGAACAGCTCTATGACAACAAAGCAGCGCCTGCTATAACAGAATTCAACAGAGACCTCAAATTCCACGATAAAGTGGATGAAATGTCAATACTTGACTTCCACCTCAAACAAAGAAAAATACAGGGAGTAATGATTGTCAAAGACACATATCTTGAACTCACAGACGGAACAGAAAACGGCTTTGGATATATCAACATCCACAATTCAAGACAAGCACTGAAATACGGCGGAAAAACACAGGAACTGTGCGGAAATTACGCGCAAGACGTTGAAAGAATCATGGAAGGAAAAATAAGCACAGAAGAATCAAAACACGCCAAAGAAATAATCGCTGCCGCTGTCAAAGCGAACAGATCAGTGGACACCATAGGAGAAATCGAAGGAAGAGGATTTGTCAGAAGGCACGGCAATGTATACATTTACATGAAAAGACCATTTTTCCAAATTACAGGGCATAAATGCACTCCAGTAGTGACCTTGGGATTCCCTTCCTGCAAAATAGGCCTGGAAATAAGCCATAAATACAACACATTTTATTTTGAAACACCTACAAGAATAATCGAAGCAAAAAAAATATCGCGCGGAAGAGAATACGGCGACTTTGAAGATATGTGGGGCAAAGACTACATGCATCCTGCCACAAGACAGGAAAGCAACTATGTATGGCTGTGCATAAAAGGAACAGACTATGAATATCCTTCAAGCCCAATCTCAGATATGGAAGAATTCAGAAAAACAGTAACAGACATACTAAACAAGGCAGTTGGAAACATAGAAACCGGATATTGGACAAAAGACTCATATGGAAACCTGGGAACAGCAACGGTCTACCGACATCTAAAAAAAGACTTAAGCGAGTTCCAAAACAACATAATAAGATGACAAAAATATTCGTAGAACAAAACGCGAGGAACAAGCTGTTCGCAATAGCTGAAATAATGGAAGATTATGAATTCAGAACAATAGAGATGAGCGACAATCACTGGGAAGAAGAAGGACAGCCAGTCATAGATGATTTCTACATAGAAACCGAGCAAACAGTAAGAGGAGCACACGTACTAACAAGCACTGCAAATTTCCAGCCGCTCGAAGAAAGAAGACAAAGCGGAGCGCTCATACTGGGCTCAGCACACGGACACGGAAAAATAAACGTATTTTACTCAGACATAGACAGAGACCAGATAAATATCGACCTGAAAGCATTCAACGGATTCCAGAAAGTAGAGTATGCGGATTTAGATTTCAAAATCCTAAAAGACAGAGAAATCCAAGGAAAACTGGTTCTGAGAGCGTACAACTGCACCAATATTGATTTGCTGTTTGACCCAAAAGACAGCGAACTGGTCAACAGACTCAAAGAAGAACTAAAAGGCAGAATGCTGAAAAGCCTCAGAAAAGAAGTCTGGGGAATAACGATAAACAAGCGCAAAGAACTTTACGGAATAAAAAGAATAAGAGACTCACGATTCATCTGGCTGCCAGGAGAAAAACTCGGCCATGAAAAAAAAGGCGAAGATTTCGAACAAGTCGATGACAAGACAATCGAATACTCGATTGAATCCAAAGTTGTGCCGATAACACGGGCACCAATCCAACCAATCGACAAACGAGCACTGGTAGAAGAGCTTGAAGCCAAGGTCATATTCACAGGACCAAAACCAAGCTCATTCAAAAGAGTTTTTGCAACACCGCAAGAATACAAAGACTCATACGAAAAAGCCGCACGACTCCTGCTTGATTACGCAAAAGAAAATCACCCATACTCTGCAACTGTAGCACAGACCGCAATTGATCTTGCCGACAAAATAAGCACCAGCTTCACCCAATTAATGCTATTAAACCACTCAGTCAAGAAAGCAGACGAACAAAAACCTGATTTAACAGCACTGACAGCAGGACTGCGCAACGACAAAGACTCCGAAACAGTGCAGACCATAATCACAGAAATAAACCAGCAGAAAACAGGAGGCTGGAGCCTTCTCAAAAAAAAGGATTACATCACCGAAATATTTGAAAAATACTTCGACAAGCTAAGGGCGGAACAGAAAATTAAGATGAAAAAACAATCAGAAACACCGAAAGAACCGGAGAAAAAATACGAACCAAAACAACCCAGCCACAAAAAACCTGCGATTCTTCCTAAACCGGAAAGCCAGGAGCCGATCCAAAGCACCGGGCCAATTGACTACCTAAGCTCTCCGCCAAAAACCAGAACACCACAAAAAGACCTGACAACCATCGCAGAGGAAACAAGCAAAATAATAAAATGCAACCCGAATGAGAAATTTGACAAGATATACGGCATATACCTGAACCAGATTGAGAAAAAACCCAGAAGCCCCCTATTCGATTATGTAAGATTAAAGTCAATAAACCACAACCTTGAAAACTTCTGCGAGGAATTCAAGAGAGACCATAATCCAATACTAGAACGCCTTGATAAAATCCTCGACCTGAACAAGGACGTCAGCAACATGCTGGCAAGACTAGAAACAAAAGCAAGAAAGCAGATTCAAGAGGTTTATGAGCGCGTTACCCAAGATTTAGACAAATATCAGAAAAAAGAACCGACCGCTCTTTTGAAAAGCATCCGATTTTTAAGAGATGCATATTTCTCGTTAGGCGATGAAAAAGCCAATGAAATGAATCAACTCCATTCACGTCTGATTGCAGAACTTAGAGAGAAAAGACTGACAGAGATGAACCATGCAACAACTCAACCACAACAGGCAAGAAGCTCTTTGGGGCAAACAAGGACAGAGTATAATTCACAATAGTTCTGTCGCCGTATTTGGGCTGGACCACCTCGGCACTGAAATCGTGAAATCCTTAGTCACACTAGGCGTCAACAACATCTACATCTTTGACAATCAAAGAGTCAGAACAGACGAATTCTTCCTCGACATACCATTGCAGAACGGAGCCTCAAAAGCAGACTCTATAGACCAACTCGTCAGGAAATGCTTCAAAAGCGACTGCAACATCGTAAAATTCCACGCCACACCCAGCAACGCACTTCTCAGTCGTTTAAAACTTGATGCAATAATAGACTGCACGAACAGGGAATACAGCCACGGCCCGTCATGGGAATATGCCGAAAGCCGAGGAATCGCATTATTCACCGTCTGCGCAGATGTGGAAAAAGGAGAACTCGCATTCTACGAGAGAACATTCAAAAACAAATGCAACCCCCTCATCAAAGGGTATACTGGAAATTATCAGGGCAAAATAATCAGCAATCTATTATGCGCAATCACCGTCGAAGAATTCAGGAAATACATTTTCAAAAGACATAAAAAAGAATTCACAATACCAATACTCAGGGAAAACACCAGCCCCACGCCCCAGGAAGCCGCTCAAAACATCTGGTTCAAAGAATTCGATTACAAAACACTAATAGAAAGAGAACCTATGCTGATAAGCAATTTCTATCACGATTTAAACGGAGCCACAATCAAGGAAAGGACTGGAAAAGAAAGAAGCCAGAGAATAAAATCAAGATATGAATTAAACCTAACCAATCCGCAAATACTCGTCCTTGGAGGAGGAGCGCTGGCAAATTACTGCGCACTCATGCTGTGCCAGCTCCCTAATGGAAGAGTGGATTTCGTCGATTTCGACAGATATGCAGACCACAACATCGCAAGGCAGCACCTCGCATATGACAAAATCAATTATCTCAAAGCAGAAGTCCTGAGCGAAAAAATAAGAAAAATAAACCGTTCGCTAAAAAGCGAGGGAATCATAGGCTTCGCAGGCGAACAAATGGATGCGAAAGTCGCGGAACAATTCAAAGGACAAAAAATACATCCAATTCTCGTCAACGAGGCATGGATAAGAAACAGAGGATACCAGATAATCTTCGGATGTTTTGACAACATGAAAGCAAGAGCTTATGCTGCACAAACCGCGTTCAACCTGAAAATCCCTTACATAGACAGCGGAAGCGGAGCAGAGCCGACCAAAGGAACCATGTACGTGTATCTGCCAAGCAGGGACCAGGAATCCATAAGCAAAATTTTTGACAGCAGGCGAGTTTCCACGGATGTGCGAAATGAAAGATGGGCAGCATTCAGCCACACAAGCACAGGACTGCAGATGGAGCAAAGAAATTATTTCATCCAAGGGCAAAGCTGCGCCCAATTCGTGGCAGGAAGCGTAAGCATGGGCAATCAGGCAGCAGCAGCATTACAGGTCAGTGAAGCAAGAAGGATACTCAATCCAAACGAATACGGAGCTGAAGTCGTCAAAAACGCAGGCTACAGATCAGATATCAGCTATCTCTTGGGGTTGGAATGAGCCAATTCGAAAAACTCCAGGACCTTCTGAAAGATAAACCCAACATAGGACAAGACGAAAGAAATGCCTTAGTTCAAAAAACATGCGATTTGCTGCAATGCGGACTGTTTGAAGATTTAAAATTCCTTTCTCCAGTATCTTTCGAAACAAGCTATCCTGAAATGGTTTCAGCAGAAGCGCAGAAAATAGCCAAAAAAAGAAAAACTGAAACTGGGCCTGCAGAGTTTGCAGACGCGGGAAAAGCAGTCGATGAAAAACTTGCCCAAAAAATCCCTCAAACAGCCAGAATAGACAAATCAGATGGAAAGCCCGGCAACATCGAAGAACTCCTGCTTCATGAATATCTCCTCGATTATTCCACGTTGAAAGAAACAAAAAGACCAGCAGGACAGGAAAGACTGCTGATGCTATTTGTTGCATGCAAGGAATATACGCGAATCAACGGAAAAGATGAACACCCGATGGAAGTAATCGAGAGACACGGATTGGAAATAAGCGCAGATGTTCTGGTAAAAAAGGACAAAACAGAAACGAGACCCAAAAAAAGAAATCCACTATTGACCATTCTTGCGGAGCGCTACGTTGATTCATTTTCAAATCACATAATTTTAACGCAAGTACGAAAACTAAACAGCAAGCTTGAACTGAAATTACTCACCATAGCAGACGCGTACTACTCGCTCATCAAAAACGACCCGAGAGAACTGCCCGCCAGGAATTTCCTAGAAAATCCTGAGAAATACACAGATAAAAAGAAACTGCTGGAAATCGTAAGAGAATATGAACAAAAATTCGACAAGGAGACAGGCGAGATAAAAAACGAATCCGACAAAATAAGGAAAAAACACGAAAACGGAATAAACAGCACGAAACAGAAAGACCTTGCACAGACCCACTATAACACCTTAGACGGCTACATAAAAAGAGCAGAACAATTCCACCATGATGCGCTAATAACAGAGTTAAACGGAATAAAAAACGGCCTGGCCGAAAAGCTACGCGAGTATGCCTCTAAAGTCAACATGGAAAGAGCAGTACTTTCAAAGAATAAATTAGACATTTTGGAATTGGAAAAACACATCGGGGAAATACAGACCGATGAGAGAAATCCAACACTATATACTAGAATATATCAAACTTATAAAGGAAGTATTGATATTAAAGAAAAAGAAGTTCTAGCGAGCGGATTTGAAGAATTAAACGACATACGTGAAGAAATCAAAGGAAAAGTGAAAGAAATCTCTAATTCGCTTTCGGATAAACGAACCAAGCTACGAGACTCTCTCAAGAGCAAACTGGAAAAAGAATGCACGGCAATCGAATCAACAGAGGGCAAGTCGCTGGAAGAAAAAACCCAGTTGGAGAAATTAATAAAAGATGTTGCAGAAGAAACAAAAGCACTGACCAGCATAAGCGAGTGCAAAACAGAACACTTTGAAAAATCGTTAAAAACCGCGCAAAATAAAATCCGAGCTTATGACGAGAAAGTCCAGAAAGTGGCAGAAACAGGCAAAACGCTCCAAAACCTGCTCGACCGCGCCACAAACTATTCAGGAGAACTCACATCAACTGAGTTCATCAAATTCCACAAGGAAATCACTGCCATAAAAAACGAGTCTTCTTCATATCTCAGCAGGATACATATAGACAACAATATATTGCCAGTCAAAAACACCTGCGATCATCTCATCCTAAAAATAAACAACAAGCTTGGCGAAATGAAGGAATCCCTGGAAGCAAAAATAAAGAAAATGCTGTCCAACATAAAAACAATAGTTGAAAGAAAAACCGAAACAGTCGATGAACTGAATGAGATAAAAGAGTGCGAAAGACAACTGCAGTTTATCGACGATGCATCAACCTATTTCAGCATGAAAGATGTTTTCACGCAGGAAGACAAGGGGCGTATAATAACAATAAGCCAAAAAGAACAAGCATATCACCAGCTTAAAAAAGACAGGGAAGACCGGTTAAACAAATACACGAGCAAACACGAGACGTTCATCGAAGAAATCAAGGACCTTTTTGGCAATCAATTCTCAACAGAAAATATTGAGGCGTTCAAGAGCAAAATAGGCAGTGCACGGGAAAAAGCTGCAGAATTCGAAGTTTACAGAAGAGACAGAAGCCTTGAACAAGCGCTCGAAAAAAACAGAACCACACTCACAAAGCTGGAGGGCACATTCAAAGAAACACTCGGCAAATTCATCAATAACCTCCAACAAGAATACAAAAACATTTCAGAGAAACTAAGCAAAAACAGCAGAAACACCACACAGGCAATACGCGAACTGACAACTCTGAATTCAAGACTCGATTCTTTGGAACAAAAAATATCAACGCTATTAACAACACACTTATCAGAGGATGCAGCTCTCAAATCCCCAATATCAGAAAGCAAACAAATAATATCATCAGCCATCAAAGGGTATGAAACCTATCTCAGAAACAAAATAGAGGAGCTTAATTCTGCAGAATTGCTCATAGTATCAACAACAAAAAAGATAACAAAGCTTATGCCAGAAGTTACAGTGGCTTACGATGACTGGAAAAAAGACCCGCGAACATTCGAAAATACCTTGCAGACAAATAGACGCGACATAATGGACTCAACCAATATAGTTCTATCACAAAAACACAAATACGACCAGGTATCACAAGATGAAGGCCTTGTGAATCACACCATCGCAAAAACTTTGCAAACATATGCAAAATCATTAGAATCGATTATAAACAAGCAATTGCAAAATGCCAATCAACAAATAAAAATATCAGGGAGCAGGATAAATAGCGAAATAAAAACTGAAACACAACAGGGAATAGAGAAAGTAATTGAAATAAGAAAATATGCAAACTCAATATTAACACACGTACAAGAACAGGAAAAACTTTCGAAATCAGGATATAAAATCGACCATTCTGCATCCGCTAAAATCGTTTCAGCACAAATCACTACGTGCAACCAAATAGTCTCCAACTATGAAAGCTTATTCCACAACAGAAGAACAGCGCTGGATGGATTATGCTCAGAATACACTGCAATCAGTACGAGCTACGAGTATGCAAAATCGCTCAAACAAAAGATAAACGAATTTGAAGCAAACATCACAAAATATATGAAGCTTGAAAAGGACTGCGGAAGCAAATCAGGATGGAAGGAAGACAATGCGCTAAAAACTGATTTCGAGAAAGTAGAAAAAACAAGAACGCAGACATACACTGATTTAGAAAAAGCACACAGCCAACTTTTATCAGAAGCCGACGGAGAAATCCAGAAATATCTACAGTTGAAGATTGAAATTCACAAATCCTGGCTGAAAACGATCTTTTTATCTCCAAAACTAGCATACTATACCGTGGAACACCACGCGGCAGTCAACCAGAAAGCAAGACTAAACCCTGAATTCTCACCCACCTTCGGATTCAAGGAATATCTTGCAACCAAATAAGTACGACAATATATGCAGTACACACCATAGGTTTAATTCTGACAAATGCCTGATAAGGGGTGAGGTGATAAAATGGCTAAATTGGATGGAAAGAAAACAGGACTAGTATTAGGCTGTTTCTTTGCACTTATACACTTAGTATGGACTATATTCGTAGCAATAACCCCAAGCGGAGTGCAAAAGTTCATGGACTGGATGCTAGGACTTCACAGGATATCAGTACCCGTCACTATAATGCCATTCCATTTGATGTCTGCGATACTGCTAGTAGTCATGACATTCGTTTTCGGCTACATCTTCGGATACGTATTCGCAACACTCTGGAATCATTTTGTAAAGAAATAATTTTTTTATTTTATTTTAAAATGCAAATAAAATATATTTTGGTCGGCGAGATGCACGGGACGAAAGAATGCCCTGAAGAATTTCTCAAAATAATAAGAAAACACAAATTGAACCAAGCATCAATAGAATATCCCTCAAAAGGAATTGCGAATGATGGAAGACAATCACAAGCAAATAAAAAACTGATAAAAGAACTCAGAAAAAACAAGATAAAAATTTTTTTCATAGAAGGAGCTGACGAAATAATGGCGAAAAAATTAATGAAAATAAAAGGAAAAATAGCATTCTTATGCGGCAGAGTGCACGCCAGAAAAAAAGACTTGCAACTAAGCAAGAAAAGCAGATATTATAAACTATATCCAAAAGGCTTAATCAAAACCTGCGGCTCACTGCTTCCAAAAAACGAAACAATATCATACAAGATACATGCAATCAATGGAGGGACTTATTACAACTTCGGCATAAAAAAATACCCGAAAAACAAAACCAGACATAAAACACCAGTGACAATAAAATCAAAAAACAAAGCATATGATTACATACGCATAATAGACAAATTCAATTATTCTCCTTCTGAAACTTCTTAAGAATTAAAGGAAACACTGCAACCAAATCACTTGCAAGATAACCAAAACCAAGCTTTTTGCACAACAATTCGCCGGCCTTGCCGTTAACGTAAGCGGCAATCCTGGCAGAGGTAAACAAATCATTGCCCTGCGCCATCAACCCAGCAACAATGCCTGCAAGAACATCGCCAGTACCACCATGAGTCATACCAGCATTTCCAGAAGTGTTAACAGCTGTTTTTGATTGGCTCATTATAACCGTCTTCGGATGACCCTTTATCACAAGGACATTACTGCCAAGATGCCTCTGAACAGAGTCTCTTGTTAACTTACTGTTCTTCAACAAAGCTTCAAACTCCTTAGCGTGAGGCAGCAATACGGCATTCTTAACATCTTGAAGACGGATAACATGCAAAGCGCCAGCATCAATAACCAAAGGCTTGCTGACTTTCTTAATGATTTGCTGCATGAATTCCTTTGCTCCAGGAGTGAAAGCAATGCCATTGCCAATAACAACAACATCAACATCCTTTGAAAGCCTCAGAACTTCACTGACATTCTTGACACTGAAATTCTCGCATTTGATTTTTCTCGTTATGACATCAGAAGAAATACAGTTTATTGCCCACGCAACCTTCTCAGGAGCAGCAACATACACCAAGTCAGCACCACTTCTTAAAACAGCAAGAGCAGACATGCCAACAAGAGCAGGAGCGCCGATGTATTCTTCAGAACCGCCGATAACAAGAACCACGCCGTTCTGACCTTTATGAGAAGACCTCTTTCTTGGTTTAAGCATACAAACAAAGAAAGCAGCCAGCTTTTAAATATTTACCACCGGTAATTGATGTGGTCGCTTTTCTCAGGAAAACGCAGCTGATTTTTGGACAAAAGATGCAAATGAGACTCATCACCATTCACCTTTGAAAAAAGCAGTTTTTCCTCATCACCAACCTTAACAGCAGCCAGGAAATAACCAAGACCATCACGCGGCTCCTGCTTAATATAATACTTGTAGCCAACAACGAAAGGAACAGCAAGTCGTTGAATCAGGGCAGGATTCTCAGCAGGAATCCAGTCATCAGACGACAATTCAGCACCATCAGGAAGAGGGATATCCTGGTTTTTCAAAAGAAAATCAATAGCATCTCTTCTAGTGCGGATAGGCATAACATCCAAATAATGATACCAGTCGAAATCCTTTGATTTATACAAGTTAATCTTATTCATAAAAATCAGGAAAAAATACCTGTTTAAATGTTTTATGTTCCAAAGATTTAAAAAAACAGATATACTAAAAAATTCATCATGACAAACCTGCTAAGATATTACCAAACCCTGCTCAAAAGCATACCCGCAACCCTGGCAGCCGCAGAAGAACAAATAAACAAGAAACACATAATACTAGCCACAACACCGGAAGCAACAATACAAACAATTAACGAACAGATAGAACTAGCAAAAAAAATAGAAAGACACCTCGAATTCTTCATCAAATGGGACCAGCAAACAGAACTAGGACTGCCCAAAACACTAAAAGAATCATTCAGACAGTTCCTTAACCTTAGCAGAACAATACAAGCCAAGCTCGATATACCTTTGCTGTTCTTTACCCTCTGACGATTCAGATTTGCCAACAGCAATAGTCAAAGCATTCTTGTAGCCAGACAATCTTATCCCGCTTAATACTTTCTCAACAGTCCTGCCAATACGCTTTGCATACAAACGGGCATTCAAAACATTATTCTCCATCTGCTCAACTGCAGAATGAACATCCTCAGAATCAATCAGACTACTTTTTCTTGCATTCTCAATACAAGAGTATAACGCGTTTTTGTATCCAAACCTGGAAATGCTTCTCACTTTGTCAGAAATATCCTCAAGAAAGCCATTAAGCATTGCAGAATCCAAATCAGCCTCCATCTCCGCAACCCTGCCTTTTTCTGCAGAACGCAAAGCAGAAGCAAGATAAGAAGCAATATATTTTTCCTGAAAAACAACCTCTGCAGACTTAATACGGGCAGACAAATCAGCATCATCCAAAAAACGAGAAGCAAAACGAGCATAAGAAAGAGAAAACCTCAGTTCATAAGGGTCAGCCGAAGACTTGGCATCATTAAGAGAATTAAAAACAGCATTCCTGCAGCCGATTTCCAGAATTTTTGCCCTGGCATCATTAAGCTTCTGAGAAGCCCTTTCAAAAGACGATTGAAGAGATGAATAAACCTTATCATCAACCTCAAAAGAAGGGTCGCCAAGAGCTATACCTGCTTCATTAATATGACAATCAGACACTCCCAGCTGATGCATCATCATAACAACCCTGCCCTCTGCAGAAGCAGCATTCGCAGAAATCAAAGCCCTCTGCGCGTATTCCAGCCTTGCTTTAACCAGTTCTACCAAGTCCATATGCCATTTCAAGACAGGAAGTTATATAAAGCTTTCTCATGTAACTACTAATAAGTAGCGTATTTAATGTTGATAAGATTTATATATGAATAACAACAGCCAAAACAAGGGTGAAAAAATGAACAAAAACACAATATTCATCATAGCAGCACTCGTAATAGTAGTAGTAGCATTCGCGTTCCTGCAGGACAAAATAATGCCTAAAAAAACACCAACAACACCTGCATCAAAATATGACGGTTTCGCAAAGTGTTTGACAGAAAAAGGAGCAACATTGTACGGAGCAACCTGGTGCGGACACTGCCAAAACCAGAAAAAAATGTTCGGAGACAGCATCCAGCACGTAAACTACATAGAATGCGCTGACGCAAAGGGCGGACAGACAGACGCGTGCGAGTTCGCAGGCATAACAGGATATCCCACCTGGGACATAAACGGAGAAAAAATCCCCGGAGAAATGCCTCTGGAAACGCTAAGCGAGAAAACAGGATGCTCGCTGGAATAAATATATAAACCAACAATTCTTTTTTCAATTTATGCAAGACGTAATCATAATAGGAAGCGGACCAGCAGGACTCACATCAGCCATATTCACAGCACGAGCACAACTAAAAACACTCGTAATAGGCAAAAAAGACAAAAGCCAGCTTTCTTACGCGCCAGAAATCTTCAACTACTTCGGATACCCAAACGGGATAAACGGCAAGAAACTCCTTGAATTAGGCATACAGCAAGCTGAAAAATGGGGAGCTAAAATAATACAAGAAGAAGCGGTAAGCATACAAAAAAACAAGACTTTCAAAGTAAAAACAACACAAAAAACATACGAAGCAAAAACAATAATCATCGCAACAGGCATACCAATACAATGGTCAGGAATCAAAGGAGAAAAAGAACTAATGGGCAAAGGAGTCCACACCTGCCCAAGCTGCGACGGACCAATGTACAAAGGGAAAAAAGTAGCAGTAATAGGCAACGGAAACTTCGCAGCAGAAGACGCAATAGAACTCACATCATACACTAAAAACATCACAATAATATCACACGCAGAGAAATTTAACATAGACAAAAAATTACTGCAGGAACTCAAAAAAAGAAAAATAAAAATGAAAACAGCAAGAGTTAAAGAGTTCGTGGCAGACAAGTTTTTGAAGAAAATAACATTTGAAAAAGGCGAAGAAGAATATGACGCAGCATACCTCGCCTGCGGAACAGCAGGAGCAACAAGCTTTGCAGCAAAACTAGGAATAACAATGAAAGATGGAATAATACAGACCGATGAAAACGGAATGACCAGCGTGCCAGGAGTATTCGCGGCAGGCAACTGCATGCAAAAATGCAGACAACTGGCAAAAAACGTAGGAGACGGGTGCAACGCAGGAATCAGCGCTGTAAAATTCCTAAAATCAAAAGACATATTCATAGACTATGCAAAATGAACGAATTAACAGAGATAATAATACCAATGCTAAACAGCAAATACGCAGCCCGGGGAGTAAAACCAACAGACCGCCTTAATATCATATTCAAAGATGAATTATCACCAATTGAACTATTAGCAAACATAGAATTCGATCTGGGCATATACATCTCAGAAACAGAATTCAAGCAAATGAAAACAGTAGCAGACCTATACAACAGAATATACTCAACATGTGCCTCGCAATAAAAGGAAAAGTAGTGGAAGTAAAAGACGGAAAAGCCTTGATAGATTACAAAGGAGAACAAAGAGAAGCAATAGCAAAAGACATCAAAGTCAAAAAAGGAGACGAAGTACTCGTACAGTTCGGCATTGTTATTGAGAAACTGAGTTAACCGCGCTGATAACTTTCTCAGTGTATTTCTGAAGATTTTCGTACTGGCGCGGGTTAAGAATATGAACGCACTCACCCCAATGCATCGCCACCTTATCGCCAATCTTCGGACTGACAGCAAATTTAACCTCTCTTTCTGTGTCAGACAGCACATACCTGCCATTCAGGACATTAAGAACAGGGCCTTTAACTTTTAACGGCGCAACAACCTCACCCCAGGAAGCCATACAATTCTGCATATTCTCCAAAGTCGTCGGAACACTGCCGGTAATCTGGCCAACACCAACAAACAAAACATTAAAAGTATGATGAGGAAAGGCGCCAGCAGGAACATTCTCCCGCAATTGACTTACAACTTTAGCAGGCAAACCCCTCTTTCCAAGCTCAGGCAGGAAAGCTTTGAAATCCTCTGCTGTAAAAACGTCAAGAAGCTCATTGCCAAGCCAATACGCTTCCACCACCCTGTAATCAAACGGCTCAAGATCGTGCTTTTTAGCAATAAACTGCAAATAAGGAAACAAACCCTCAAATTTACCCAACAACTCGCGAACTTCTTTTTCACCCTCGCCAGACTGCATAAATCTGGCAAAACATTGGTGCGCATGAGAAGGACCGCAATAATTCAAACGATTTGTAATATTAGAAAATTTGCAGCAAAGCTCAACACCATTCATGCCAAAACAGGCTGCCTGACGCGGGAAGACCAAACAATCACAACCCCCACAACAAGCAACACCACACCAACCCCCTGAACAACAGAAAACACATTACCAAAAGCAAACTGCAAAACAGAAGTCACAACAGAACCAAGCAGCAAAATGCACGCTGCAGTTGAAACATCAATCGTTCTCAAACCCTCATACCAAGTAGCCACGTACAACAACAAAAGAATGCTTGTAAACAAAACCCACTCAATATGACTGACAGACAATGTAAGAATCTGAGAAATACTGCCTTTAATGGCAAGAAAAACCAGAATGAACAATGAGCCAAAAAACATCCTGCCAAAAGCAACAACACGCGAGGAAAGCTCACGCAAGAGATATTTGGACAAAGTATTCTCAACAGCCCACAATACAACAGCACCCAAAACAAGCAAAGCACCAAAATCAAAACCCCAGGCAAACTTAACCAGCAGGAAATTACCTGCCAAAAGAAGAGCTGCGCCAACCAAAAATTTCAAATTAATACGTTCCTTAAGGAAAACAAAAGCAAGCACTGCAACAAAAACAAACATGCTCTTATGAACAAAAGAAGCACTGGCAGCAGAAGTCAACTGCAAACCCTTAAAGAACAACAAAAATGGAACAGAACCGCCAACAAGACCGACAATGATTAACAACAACCACTGCTTCAGTTTTAACGCTTTAAAATCAGCCCACTCACCCATCAACAAAAGCATCGAGAAAAGAAAAACTGCAACCAAAACATTCTTAGAAAACGCGAAAAAGTACGGGTCAAGACCTTCCACCGCATATTTGTTGAGAAAAATAGAGATACCACTGATAAAAGCAGTAGCCAAAACAAGATAATAACCCCTTTGCATGAAAACAGCTCAACATTTGCACTTTAAAAGCTTTATCAAAGCACGCAAAATATCCAAAACAATTTTAAATAAAACAGCCAAAAACCAAGATTATGAACGTACTATTAGTATACCCGCAATACCCAAACACATTCTGGAGTTTCAAACACGTACTAAAATTCATATCAAAAAAAGCATCATTCCCGCCATTAGGACTACTCACAATTGCAGCAATGCTGCCAAAAGAATGGAATTTGAAACTCGTAGACGCGAACGTGAAAGAAATAACAGACCAAGAACTCGAATGGGCAGACATGGTATTCATAAGCGCCATGACAGTCCAAAAGAAAAACGCGCAGGAAATAATCACAAGATGCAAAGAAAAAGAAAAAAAAATAGTAGCAGGAGGACCCCTTTTTTCAACATTCCACGAAAACTTCAAAGAAGTCGACCACTTCGTGCTAAACGAAGGAGAAGTCACACTGCCATTATTCCTCAAAGACCTGGAAGAGGGACACCCCCAGCCAATGTACACCTCAACAGAACGCCCAGACATAACAAAAACACCAGTGCCCTATTGGGATTTAATCAACCCAAAAGATTACTCGGCAATGGCAATACAATACTCAAGAGGATGCCCATTTAACTGCGAATTCTGCGACATCGTAATAATGAACGGCAGAATACCCCGCACAAAAACATCAGAACAAGTAATAACAGAATTCCAGACACTATACGACAACGGGTGGAGAGGAACAGTTTTTGTAGTCGACGACAACTTCATCGGCAACAAGCTGAAAGCAAAAGAACTATTGCCGCACGTAATCAAATGGCAGGAACAACACAAATACCCATTCCTATTTTTAACAGAAGCAAGCACGAATCTGGCTGACGACGAAGAACTAATGAATTTAATGACCAAAGCAAACTTCTCAAGAGTATTTTTGGGCATAGAAACACCAAGCGAAGAAAGCCTGATAGAAGCAGGAAAAATACAAAACACAAGCAGAAACCTTCTCGACACAGTCAAAACAATCCAACAGCACGGCATGCAAGTAATGGGCGGATTCATAGTAGGATTCGACCATGACACAGAAAGCATCTTCCAGTCACAAATCAATTTCATCCAACAGGCAGGATGCGTCGTAGCAATGGTAGGAGTGCTGACTGCAGTGCCCCAAACAAGACTCTGGCACAGACTCAAAGCAGAAAACAGGCTTCTTAAAGAGTTTACAGGCGAAAATACCGACGCAAAAATAAATTTCATCCCAAAAATGGGAGAAGAAAAACTCCTCAACGGATACAGAAAACTACTCTCAACAATATACTCTCCAAAGGAATACTATGAAAGAATAAACACGTTCATACAAAACTACAGCCCAAAAGCAAAAACCAAGATAAAAGTACAAGAAATAAAAGCATTCCTATTAAGCATCTGGAAAATAGGCATTTTCTCAAACTCACGCAAATACTACTGGAAATTGCTTTTCAAAACATTCTTCAAAAAAACAAAAGCATTCCCAGTAGCAGTAGAACTTGCAATCCTCGGACTACACTTCCAAAAAATAGCGGAAAAATGCATCAAAGCATAAACAACACATTATTTAAATACCCAAATACTTTTTTTTAAAACATGCCAAAAAAAGAGAAACTACGCATAGGATGGTTCACATTCGCCTGCTGTGAAGACAACACCATAATGATGACGGAAATAATGAACGACCACTGGCAGGAATGGAGCAAAAAAATAGAATTCGCATATGCAAGAATCCTAAAATCGAAAAATGAACTAAAAAATCTCGATGTATCTTTCATCGAAGGAGCTATCGCATCAGACAAAGATGCGGAAAGAGCAAAAGAAATACGCAAAAACAGCAAATATATCGTTGCAACAGGAAGCTGCGCAGTAACAGGAATGCCATCAGCACAAAGAAACCTGTTTGATCCGGAAACAAAAAAAGAGATTGCACCAATAATAGAAAGATTCAAACACCGGGAAAAAGTACTGCCAGTAAAAGACGTCATAAAAGTCGACGACAACCTTCCAGGATGCCCAATGAATGAAAAAGACTTCCTCCAAGTACTCAACAAATACTTGAAACTTTTCGGAGTGAACTGATGCACAACTTCGACATAACAATCGAAAACCTAAGCAAAATAGAAGGACACACTGATTTAGACGTAAAAGTAAGAAACAACAAAGTAGAACACGTGCAACTGAAAATATCTGAAAACAAAAGATTCTACACGCAGGCAATCAGAGGAAAGCCAGCAATAGGAGCGCCACAACTAATGTGCAGAATATGCGGAACCTGCAGCATAGCACACCTCATATGCTGCATACAAGCAGTTGAAAATGCACTAGGAATAAAACCAACAGAACAAACAATACTATTAAGAAAACTCGCAATGTACGGCCTGTACATCCGAGACCACGCATTACACTTATACATGTTCTCACTGCCAGACGTAATAGGCAAAGACAGCATACTCGACTTTGACGAAAAAAACGAAAAAGAACACAAACTATTACACCAATGCTTTGACGTAAAGGCAGCAGGAAACGCACTAAGCACGCTGATAGCAGGAAAACCAGTACACCCACCATACCCAATAGTAGGAGGGTTCACACAAACACCAGACCCTGAACAAACAAAGGAAGTCATAAAAAAACTGGAACACGTACGAGAAGACATACTTGAGCTCATAGACGTTTTCATGCCTGAAAAGTTCAACTTCACAACAGAAACAGAATATGTCTGCATGACAAGCCC
The DNA here is from genome assembly GCA_041305185.1 of Nanobdellota archaeon. Taxonomy (GTDB): domain Archaea; phylum Nanobdellota; class Nanobdellia; order Woesearchaeales; family ARS49; genus CABMGU01. The sequence goes on along the minus strand of JBFYLW010000003.1, from coordinate 48,485 downwards.
AGACTTCAACTTCTACACAGGAGACCACATATGCACAGGAAAATACAAATGCGTACCATGGGAGAAATACGGAGAACACCTAATGCACAAAGTAATACCATACTCACAGGCATCAGGATACAAATTCGAAGGACAAACATACCTCGTAGGAGCACTATCAAGAATCAACATGAACGAGGCATACCTGCACGAGAAAACAAGAAAAAGCGCGAAAAAAGCACTCGAAATATTCCCATCAAACAACATATACCACAATAATTTAGCGCAAGCAATAGAAATACTCCATTCAATAGACGCAAGCGTAGAAATTCTGAAGAAAACAAAATTCAAAAAAGAAGAAATCATTGCGCCAAAAACAGCAGGAACAGGCGTAGGAGTGGTAGAAGCACCAAGAGGAACGCTTTATTATCTGACAGAAGTAGGGCAAGACGGCAAAATAACACACGCAGACATAGTAGTCCCAACAGGACAAAACCAGATTAATATCGAGCAGGATATCAAAGCACTCATAGAAGCAAACATAGATTTGCCAAAAGACAAACTACAATTCGAAATAGAGAAACTAGTCAGGGCATACGACCCCTGCATGAGCTGCGCAGCACACTTCTTGAAGATAAACTGGCAATAACTATTTAATAACATAAAGCCGGTGAAGAGAAAGCGAACCAAAAACAACTCCGACAATCAAAGAAAAAAACAAAACAGCAGGCGTACTTAAAACAGAAATTTGATCTAACAACATCCAGGCACTTCTAAAAATAAGCACAGAGGCGAACACCAAAACAAGCTCCCACAAAACAGAATAAGTAATCTTCATTTTCCCTTTCTTTTATGCATATAAACAATCCTGAAAATTATGTTCAACATAAACATTAAAACCACATTCAAATATTTAAATTTAACTAAATGAATGAGCCCTCAAGAGTTCACCAATCCTGCTCAAAACAGCACCCTCAGGCATTCTAGCCGGAACACCAATAATCTTCACGCTCTTTAATTTGCCAAGCTTCTTCGCAAGCTTCAAATTCAAGCCCAAATCAAAATCGTGCAGGGAAAGAGCTTTTGTTTGAACGAATTGGTCAATGTTGTCAATAAGCATAACGTCCTTTGCATTAATCACTGTATCAATAATGACAAGATTTTCCTCTTCAGGAAGGTCTTCAGTAGGCTCGAACTCGACAAAATTAATTTCAGGAAACCTTTTCCTAAGCTCAGGAAGAATACGCAAAGGCAAAGAGTCTTCTTTCACTAACGGGTTGCCACAGACGTAAATGTTCATAACTTCAAATTCACCAGCTTTTCTTTCAAGTCAGACAAATCCTCAAATTCCACAACATCATCAATCTGCCTCCTGAAAATACTAACCTTGATATCATTTTTAATCAGCAAAACAAGCTTTTTCTTTTTAGCAAGAGAATAACCAAGCTCAACCAGCATACCCTGGCTGATATCAGGCGTTCTAACAAAGAACAGCACAACATCAGAACTATCAATCTCTGCAAAAGCCTTTTGCATGATTTTTTTACCACTCCATTTCTCACTCTCAAACTGGTCAGAATCAAAAATAGAACAATAATGACAATAACCTGCAGACTTCAAAATATCACAAATCATGGGCATGCTGTCCAAATGCTCTTTGCCCTCACCAGTAAACCTGTACGAAACAAACACTTTCATAACACACAAGGAAAAACGATAAACATAAAAAATGTGCGGAAGCAAACCCCAAAATTTATAAAAACCTAAATTGAAGCCAAAAACATGATAACCTGGAAAGAATTCGAAAATGTGGACATAAGAGTAGGCACGATAATCAAAATAGAAGACTTTCCAGAAGCAAAAAAACCAGCATACAAACTAGTGATTGATTTCGGAGAATTCGGAACAAGAAAATCCAGCGCACAAATCACAACTCTATACAAAAAAGAAGAATTACTAGGAAAGCAGGTCATCTGCGTAACAAATTTCCCGCCAAAACAAATAGGAAATTATATATCTGAGGTGTTAACAACAGGATTCGTACTCGAAAACGGAGACGTAGTCATAGCACAACCAGAAAGAAAAGTACCAAACGGGCTGAAACTAGCATGAACGAAGAAAAAAACACCTGGAGAGCAAAACTCAAAAGAACAATCACTTCAATACTCCCAGTAGCAAAAAACAGGCAAGGACAATGCAACAACTGCGGAGAATGCTGCAAGCTTCCAAACAAATGCGTCTTTCTCAAATACAAAAACGGCAAATCATACTGCTCAATACACCCGATAAGACCGTTAAACTGCAGAAAATACCCAAGAACAGAAGAAGAACAGATAACCAAAAAGACGTGCGGTTACAGTTTCAAATAGAACCTTCATACTCAAAACTGGCAATAGCAGCAACATCTCTCAAAACTCCAAAACCAACATCCAACTCAGCAACAACAATTTTCACCAGACCAGCACGCTCATTAAGAACAAGGTGAAAACCAGTATCAGCAATATCAAAAGCGCTATCACGATAACAGTTCTTCTCAAAAGGAGGAAGCACTTCGTTAAAAGCAACCTTTTTCTTCTCAAAACTTTTTAACCTACTCACATAAGGAGTAATTTTGTCAAATATAATCCCACGCCTGTCCTGAGTGCGCGTGTAAAAACCAGCATCAGCGTAACCACGTATAGCCCACTCCCAGCCAGCGTGCTCAAAAACAGTTTTTTTTGCATTTGCCCTGAAAAAGTCAACAACAGCATTCGGAACCCTCTTATGAACAGAAGAACTTGAATTAGGACCAACATAAATATCAGCATCCTGATAAAAAAAAGAAACATGAGAAGGAATCTCGAACTGCTCAACACGCTTAACAACAATCAAGGAATAATCTTCCAACCGCTTCACTGCATCCATCTGAACAAGCAATAAACTGCCAGCTTAAAAGAATTATTGTATTAAAGACCTAAAATCTTTTAAACCCCTAACAGTTAGCAATACTATCAAACGAGGTGTTCACGATGGAAAAAATAAGACCTGAAACAGTTGCAGCAGCAGAAAACGCTGTACGAGACACAAAAAACTGGCTGGCAGTCTTCAAAACAGAATATGACGTGCCAGATGAAGCAGTCAAGAAACTGCACGAAAAACTCGACCAGATAAGCGACAACATGAGAGGACTCAAGTGCACTTCGAAAGGAGCAGACCCGAATTCAGTAAGACCAGTGTCAAACGCTCTCAGAGACCTGAAAAACTGGCTTGCGACATTCGCAGAAGAATACGACCTTGCAGAAGAAGCAGTAAAAGTCCTTACCCAAAACATGGACAAGATAGGGCAAAAACTAGCGCTTATAGAGTGTAAATAAATTTTTTATTTCTTATTATAGAAACGCGCTAACACCAACAGCTAAAGCTGCAAACATTGCCATAATAATTGCCACTGTAATTTCGTTTTTCACTATAACCACCCCGAATACAGGCAAACCAACAAAGGGGGTTTTTAAAGGTTACTGTTCCTCAATGTAGATTTCTTCAGGGACTAGAAACAAAAGAGAAGCTTCAGTAACATGCTTGTTATAAGCAAAATCGTAAATTGCAACATCAAAAGGAAAATAACGCTTAATCGCAGAAGAGAGCCTGGAAACAAGACTCTCCCGGTCTGTAGAACAAGAATGATAAAAAGATAGGTTTGCAACAAAAAAATCAGTAGGGTGCGATCCTCCATAATCATCATAAGACCTGGAATCCATCACGACATCCATCTCAAGATCAGGAAAATCCCTTTCAAGAAAGTGGTAAACCGAGGAAACAAACCTGTCAAGAGCCACTTCATCAAAATTCATATATTTTTCCCACTCCTTAAAAAAATGATTAAAAGTCACAAAGGCAAGAGCATTATGAGACTCAACAAGCAAATCATCCAAAACACGCGCCTTGTGCCTGTCAGACATCAAAGAAGAGCCGTGAGGATATAACAAAATGCATTTCTTATCAGGACCATCACCGAACAAGGCAACATAGCTCATAAGAGGATTAGGATTAACAACATAAAACAAGCCCTCAGGAGAAATCTCCATCCTGTCAAAATCCTGAGCATCACCCGTAATACCGTAACAAACAATCTTGCCATTCTCACTGACAACATCCACAAGAGAGCCTGAAACAGAAGAAATGCTGTCAATACACAACCTAGAGGAAAGGAAAAGCTCATCAGAACGCCTGATGAAATCGAAAAAGTCGCTGACTGGAAGACTCAGAACGCGCTTTTTGTCAGAAAAACCAAAACGCTCCAACAATAAGGAATTAAACTTGTAAACCCAGTCAAAGTCAAAGTTGTCCACCAGACAAAGCCTAAATAACTAGTTAAAAAGCATTATTGCACCAGAACATATATTTAAAAAAAAGCGCCGGCTTGACGCCGGACGCCTGCCGTTAAGAATTAACGGTCGGGGAGTGGAGATATTAATAAATAACAGCTACAGTAACACGAGTAACCATATCCCATCTGACCTTCCAAGGATCAGGAGTAGGATTATTATCACCCTTAATTATAGCATACCAGCCTTCCTCATCATTGCCTATCTCGATAACACGGTGGACAATAGTGAAGCCCACAGGCGAATTGTAGCTTACAATGTCGCCAACGTGAATCTGCTCAGGATTTGTCGGAAAAGCTTGAATAAGATGTGAACCTGTATCAAAAACAGGATCCATACTATTAGTATCTGCAAGGATAGCCCACTGAGGGTTATTGAACTTGATAAAAACACCATCAGGCCTCATCTCAATCTCTGATTCTGCAACCCAATCAGAAGGAGAATCACGCTCAACAGGACCACCATAATCAGGCTGTTTAGCAATAGCCTGCAAAGGCTCAGATTGAATGATAGCATCTGCAAGCGTCACAGGATTAAAACTCAATCCACGGCTTGTAGCTGTATTAGTCTCAAAAGTAACAGCATTATCACCTGACAGTCCGATACTAACCAAACTGCCAATTCCAATACCAGCTGCGAATACGGCCAGCACCAATAAAAAATACAAGTGTTTCATAGTCACACCCCCGATGTGTAATCTCTATGCAGTGGTTAATAGACTCTTTAGTATTTAAATGTTTCGTTTTTATAGTAACTTGATAGTGATAACTTTAGAATTATTTGCAATATATAAGTTAATTGCCTTCTACAGGGAACAAATCCCTATGCTCTTCAGAAAACAGGTCCCTGTAAGCCATAGCACGATCAAGATAACCAGCATGAGGCTTGCCATTAGGAGAACCCGTATTGTATATAGTCAAAGCTGACTTCAAAGAAGTGGCAGATGAAACACCCTTCTTGCGAAGATACTCAGCAGCCCATTTGGCATTAACCCGGGGATTTGATAACTCTTCAAAAGAACCTCTAAAGCCGAGCTCAACAGCAGTCAAGTACATAATCTGGAAAGGACCAGTGCTGGTAGCAAGCTGTTTCCTAAAAACATCCAAAGATAAAGAAGAATCATTTTTGCTCAATTCATCAAAAACAGGCAGAAACTTATCAATATTAGGGTCAACATACTTTTGCTTGAATTTAGGCTCAAAACGCTGACCACCTTTGCCAGTAGACTCAGTCAAGGAAATAATCGCAAGGTACTCCAAAGGAACACCAGTTCTTTTGCTCTCCTAAAATATCGTCGGCAAAAGCGCATTATATTCACGATAATCCTTCAAGAGGTATTTATCCCATTCAGGAATTTCAGCCTTTTGCTCAACCTGAACAGGCGCAAGTTTAGACTCCAAAGAAGGAGCTGGCTTGTCACAAGCTGTCAAAGCTAAAGCTGCTGCGATATTCAACAGACTGAGATTAAACCATCTTTTATCGAACAACATACCAGAAGGGAAGATGTTCCAGATTATAAATCTTTTGTTTATGTAGTCACCATATGGTGGTAACAAAATCGAAAGATTTATATACTTGAAAGTCTATATTATACTCTCGAGGGATGGAAAATGACTAACGAACCTATAAAAAAAGACTACGGAAAAAACGGAAATAATTACGACGAAGCCAAAAACAACAGCATACTCAGGAGATGCAAAAACGCAGCCCGAGATTATGCACGTAAAAACTTCACAGTTTCAAACATTTTTAACGCAGTAGTACCTAACAAAAAGCAAGTCATAGCAACACCATTAGAAATTCTTGTAGCAGGACTGGCTTTCCAGAACCTCAAACTATTCAAAGATCCTCTAAAGCACGCAAAAAGCGCAATGCAATACGGCAGGTTTGCAACAAAAACAATGATAGACGCGGCAAAAGGCGGACCAGAAGGAATGCTTGCAGCAATCAAGCTAGAAGAAGCAATACAAATACTGGAAGAAAAAAGCGCAACAGACTACAAAGCAGCACAAACACTCAAAGACTACTATTCCTCAAAGAAAGAGTTCGTAAAAGAACTTGTAGACGTTTACAAAGAAAACGAAAATTATGCAAGAGTATGCAACAGAATAGCCATGCAAATGAGAGGAATGGTCAAGAATTTAATGGAAATAGGAAACGACATACCATTCATAGACAGGGTAGATTCACAAGTCGCATTAGGATACATAAAAGTCATGCTGGCCATAAAAAATCCAGCATATGAAAAATACAGAGGAATGAACAGTCTAGAAATGCTGAACCAGGCAAGAAAAGACAATCAACTTGTAGGAGAAATATACAACATAATCAAAGACTTTTACGATGGAAAAGAACTAAGTGAAAATACAACTAAAGAGTTCTGCGACTTCCTCAGAAAAAACGAAACAATGGTAGCAGACCAGAACAAGAAACTGGAATCATACTTCCCGCAGATAATCGATATGGTCAAAAAAGGATACAAAATAGAAGACATCCTAATGGAACTTGAATCAAGAGGAATCAACATAAGAGAAGAAGAAGTAAAAGGAGCAGAAAAGAACGTGAAACTTTACAGAGAACAAGGCAAAGAGCTAAGAAGCGAAATCAAGAAAGAAGGAGTCCCGATGAAAGATGACCTTGGCTACAACTTAGTAGACATTGCAACAAACCCATTTGTGGTAGCGGCAGCAGCAGTACTAGCATACAAAGGACTAACAAGATCAATACCCGGAATGGGCTTTGCAGATGACCAAATATCAAAACTAATCTGCCTGCCAGCAACAGGAGCATGGTATGGCGCGAAACAAGCAGTAAAAGGCGTAAAAACTTTATATAACAAGGGAAAACAATACCTGAGCGGAGGCAAAAATGAAAATCCAGAAGGAACATCTAACTGATGCAGTAATATGCAGGGAAGATGACACAATACTCGAAGTATCAAGAATAATGAGAGACACCCAGACAAGACACATACTTGTACTGGACAATACTGACAAACCCGTAGGCATAGTCTCAACAGTAGATTTAAACAACCGAGTAATTGCAGAAGAAAAAGACCCAAAAGTTGCCAAAGCCAAAGAAATCATGACAAAAAACATAGAAACAGTATCGATAGAAAACGACACATATGAACGCGCATTCGAAATAATGGCATCAATAGGAACATACTCAATACCAGTAGTAAGAGAAGGAAAACTGCTCGGAATACTGGAATTCAACACAGCACTGAAACTCAAAGATTTTGGAGGCAAATAAAATGGGATTACTAGACAGAGCACTAAAAGCAGAAGACGAAAGAGACTTCATCAGAAGAATACCAGGCACAAGACAGGAATTAACTGACTTTGTAAAAGAAACAAAAAATGTCAAGGAATTCCTTGAAAAAAACCCTGAGAAAGTAGAAGAATTATACAAAATAGTCAATGATACTTATGACAGATACCAAAAATACCTTGGCGGATGGACCCACAAGGCACACCTAGCAGGAAAAGGCATAGGATACGTAGCAGATACGTGGGCTTTTTTCACAGGAGACATCTTTGGAGCAATAGGCGGAAAAAAACTTTACGCACTAGCACAGATTCCAGACAAAGCATACGGCCTTGTATACGGACTGAAAACAGGCAACTACATCGACGCGCTAAAAAACATAGCAGGCGGCGCAATCGGAGCCTTACCAGGACTAACACTTGCAGACCAGGGATTAAACAGGATAGTAAGAAAAAGAATGCTAAGCGAAGCCCGAACCAAGTTCGAGAAAGAAGCAGGCATCTACAAACACTGGACATCAAAAATGGCAGACTACCTGAAAAACGTCTATACAGGCGTCAAAGACAGGACGAAAAACGTCTTCAGCCCAGGATACGAGCCAAAACCAGAGCCGGTTCCGGCATAATTTTTTCTTTTTATTCACTTTTTTCAGGATTATACGTCAAAGCCTTCTGAAACTTATAAATACGCTCAGAATACACAGAAGCAGGAACAGCATCAGGAGAGCCTGCAAAAAATATTCTCATCATCTTATCCAAAGAAGTATTCCCATCAACACCCCTGCTCTGCAAATAAGCAACAGTCCACTTAAAATTTTCCCCAAGAAATGACAGCCGTTCAATACAACCATCATAACCAGCCTGAACAGCAGAGCCATACAAAATCTGAAAATGACCAACACGCGTAGCCAGCTGACGCTTGAACTCATCCATGGAAAACTCAGGATTTACCGCGTGAAGAGACTCATACAACTTAAGATATTCAGGCTTGCGGTCAAACACCTCTTCCACCTGTTTATGAACATCAGAATCAAAATTAAAACCGCCCTTTCCTTCAGAAGCAGCCCAGCAAAGCGCGACAAGATCAACAGAAGACAAGCCAGAACGCACCCCGGAGTTAAAAATATGCTGAAGAACATCATGCAAACACATCAAATCAGCTTCACTCAACATAAAACCAAAGCTAAAACAGGATAATAATAAAGTTTTCCCCTCAATAAAACACAACTTTTATTAACACGCACAAGAAAATAAGAAAAATGGTTTCATTTGACACAGCAGCAACCATTTCTCTCGTGGTCATTTTGACATTAATAGTTCTTGCCAACAGGAAAAAACTCGCATTCCAAAGATTCAGCATATTCTACGCAGCGCTGTACAGGACAAAAGCAGGACTAACCACCATGGACAGAATAGCCAAAAGGCACAAGCACTTCTTTGAAAAAGCAGCACCCTGGATAATAGGACTAGGATTTGTAGGAATGGCACTAGTCACATTTGATTTGGCAAGAAGCCTCATAATGGTTTTGACGCAGACAAACGCGCCAGCAGTAGGAATCGTACTACCCTTCAAAGCAAAAGGAATATTCTACGTACCATTCTTCTACTGGATAATAAGCATATTCGCAATACTAATCGTCCACGAAGGAATGCACGGCGTAATGGCAAGAGTCTACGGACTGCCATTAAAAAACTCAGGACTGGTAGTACTGGGAGCATTAATACCACTAATACCAGGAGCATTCGTCGAACCAGACGAGAAAAAACTGGTCAAGGCAAAAAGAAAACAACAACTAGCAGTATTCGCCGCAGGACCAGTATCAAACATAGTAATGGGACTAGTGCTAATGCTGCTGATGTTCACAATCATAACACCCATCACAGACACATTCTACTCAAAAGACGGAGTGGTTGTAACAGAAATCATGAACGGAAACCCGCCAGCAGAACAAGCAGGAATAGAAATAGGAGAGAAAATAACAGCAATAAACGGACACGCAATAACAGAACAAATAGACTTCTCAAACGCTTTGAAAGACACCAAACCAGGCGACACGCTAAACGTAGTAACAACACAGGCAGTAAGAGACATAACACTCGGAGAAAACCCAAGCAACCAAAAAGCCTGGCTCGGAGTGTATGTAGAAAACCCTCTTAAAGCACCAACCTGGGCAACATACACAATGCTATGGATAAAAGACCTGGTATTCTGGCTTTACTTACTAAGCTTAGGAGTAGGACTGTTCAATTTATTGCCACTAGGACCAATAGACGGAGGCAGAATGCTGCTAACAGTACTGGAAAAAGTAACACACAGAAAACACGCCAATACAATATGGAAATCAGTAAGCTTCATACTACTAGGGATACTCGTCACAAACATAGTAATAGCGTTCGTGTAAAATATAGAATAAATACTAGAAATCGTTAATAACACCGCTAGTTCAGCTTTTTCTTATTGGAGGGGATGAAAAATGAGCGTGCTACAAGACATATACAAAAGACATTTAGATGCAACCTGCAGAATAGGATACGAGTCAAGAACTATTCAAGTGCCGTTAAATGGCAGAGTATACACATTTCGCTTTGACGACCCTGTTCCACACTTAAACCACGCAGACATGCTGGAAGGAACAAGAACAATGGACGTAAGAGCTATAATGCCCCTTTCAGAAGCCTGGAAAATACTATCAGAAATAAGTGAAACAAGATTCCCTTGCGAAAGATTCTGCATAGGAGAAACTCAAGATTCACGATTATGGGGCACCATAGCAAGAGAAATGAAAACAAAACTTACAAATGAAGGCAATCGTTACAGCGCTGACAGAGCCACCATGAATCATCTGGTCGCGGAATGGAGTGACTTTGTAAAGAAAGGACGCGCAACTGAATATGCAATACACCACATTTGGATTCCAGAAAATTCAACGACAGAAATATGCACGCCCATCCCCGCCGCAGGACTTAATTACGAGTTCAAGACCAAAACAAGAGGCGCTCCAGGGCACGTCATAGAATTTATTGGAGACCTCGAAAAGGCAATTTTACCCCCTAAATAATTTTTTATTCTTTTTAATGGCGTTTAATAGATTCGCTCGCGCTTATCAAAAATTTGAACACTAATAACTCTTTTTTCAGTATCAATATCACATAATAATCTGTATTCGCCAATTCGAATCTTATAATAATCTCCAACAAAAGATTCAACATATCTGAAGGGTTCGAGTGCTATCAAGTCCAATTTCTTCATTATCCGAGTGCTAATATTCCCTGGAAGAGAATTTAACAGCTTATTAGCACAAGGATGCCATCGCACGACAAAATTCATTTCTGAAGTATTCGCTTCTTCAATTCTTCGTGCGGAATATACTCAGAGTCAGGCGTTGCACGAGCAATAGCAAGCTGCCTTTTGGCCCACTCACTAAGTTCACCCTCAGGATCCTTGTGTTCTAATTCCAACTTTTGCATTTTTCTCACCATACCGTGCTCGCCAAACAAATACAGCACGAACTAATTTAAATTTGTATCGTTTTAAACCGTAAAAGTTTACGGACTGCCATTCGCAAAATAAAAAACAAGCAAATATGGGTTAAATTCATCACTAGATGGTAGTTAATATGCGAAAGATTTATAAATGCCCCTTCTTATACTATATATACGTCAATTTGATATACAGCGGGGGCTGTAAAGTATATGATGCAGAAGATAGTTTCATTAAGGAAGAACCTTGGAAGGAGAAGATACAATAAGTTTATAGACGATTTTCTAAAAAAAGGACTATTGCAGAAAGTACGAACAACAAGCCCTACAGAGGTCCCCCTAGAAAAGGCAAAAGAACTAAGCACACTTATAGAAAATGACAGATTCAAAATAGAAGAAGAATACAACGCGAACGTAAGCGACGGGCTCAGCATGATACTCACAGCCAGATTCGATAACGGCTACACGCTGAACGCATTCGGAAAATTCCTGAACAAAAACTCAGACAAGCTCGAAAAAGGCTCAGCAGTCGAAGACTTCCTGAAAGCGCACCAATTCTCAGGAGCACCAGCAGGCTACATATTCGAAAGAATAGCAAAAGACGAAGCATTCAGATGCACAGAACTGCTAGACGTCGCACTAGACGAAAAAGGAGCTATGGCAATACCCCAAAAAGCAGGAATAATAGATTTAATGGGAGGATACTCCACAATAAAACCAGACGAAAAAATAAAAGCACTTTTGAAAGAAGATAATTACACCAATTATTTCAAACAAAAATTCTTTGACGCAAAAACAAAAAACAAAGACGAAACAGAAGATGCCTGGAAGCACAAAGAAGGATTTGAAGATCTTGTAGAAAGGTTCGCAGCACTAGGAGCAGAACTTGACACACAGCCGAAAAGCATAGTCCACAATGACCTCCACAGAAAAAACGTCGTAAAAATCAAATCAGCACCATCCACGCCAAAAATCATAGACTGGGATGATGCATCAATAGGAGCAATCCAAAAAGACCTATACAGACTAAACATGTCAGTCTACGAGCACAACTGCGTAAACGCAAAAGACGCAAGAGATGTTTCAGTCAAAAAACTGCACGAAGCAATACAGAACCATTCACAAGGAGAAGACACACAAAAATACACAGACTCCCTTGAAGGATTCACAAGAAAGTACCTGATAACAGACGCACTTGAAAACTTAAGATTCACCGCAATAGCAGCAGCAGGAGCAAAAAGCTGCAAAGATACACGCTTATCAGACTTCTACAACAATCTGAAAGACCTTGTCTACACAAGAGCCCTTGACACATTAAACGAAATGGGCGAAACAAAACTTGAAGAAAGAATGGAAGAATTCGGAAAACAAAACAGACTCAACAGGTGGGACAAGGAAACAAGAGCAAACTATGAAAAAACAGTACACCCGGACCTGCTCATAGGAGAACTAAGAGCCAATGACGAAAACAAAGAAGAAGAACAAAACGAAAGAGCATTCCTATTCAACCAGGCAGCAAACAAAAGAGTACGGAAAAGATGGGAAAGAATAGGCATAGCAGCATTAACAGCAGTCACTTTCGGAACTGCATTACTTGGCTATCTAACCACTAACTACGGATTTCCATTAATAAATAAATGGCAGGCAACCGACCACATATTAGCAAAAGAAAAGAATCTCAACCACGATGAACTCAAAGAAGTACTCATCAGCAGACCAGAAGAGATAGAACAAATAGTGAAAACAAAAGGAGACACCTATCGAATGTCATGGAATTCAGAAGACCCTGACAGCAAAGAAGCAGAAAAAATAATTGAAAATTACGAACAGAGAAGAGACGGAATATACAAAAGCATAGATGAACAATTGGCAAAAATAGAAAACCCGCACAAAAACCTGCTTACAGAAAACATACTTCCATTAGAACAAAGAGAGAAAATAACAAAAGAGTACATAAGACTTCTAGGCACAAACTGCGCACACCCAGCTCTTCAGATAATGATAGAGGAAAACATGAAACGCCTGCAAGACAATCTAAGAGCAGGAATTTTCTCACCCCAAACAATCATACACCTCGAAGAAGCAAGACAATTTGAAATAGAATTTTTCGGAAAAAAAGACGAAATATTAAAAAGCATGGCAAAGGCAAAAATACAAACGCCAGAAGATTTGCTAAGCTTCTTCAAAACATACAGCGCAGATCCAATAACCACAATGCTGCTCCAACAGGCAATTGAAACACACAACAATAGTTTAGTGGTAAAATATGAAAAAATAAAAGCACTACCAGCAGGAACACTCGACACACTAATATTCACAAGCCTGTTCAAAAGCAAATTGCATGATAACCTGCGCAATTACGTAAGCTCACTAGGACACGACACAAAACTGCTTAAACAAGATGAATTCTTTGTCGGATACCTTGCAAGCTATGCAGCAAGCATGCTTGACAAGCACAAAGATTTGGCAACAGCAATAGCAGCCATGACAAACGGAGAAGATGAAGTAGAAAAAGCAATGATATGCGCAGACTCACTCGCAGATTTAGATTCAGTGTTCGGAACAAAAAAAGAAGTAATAAGCACAGACTCAAGAAATTTCTTCAAGTACAAATACTACCTAAGCGACACTGGAACCCTTGCAGAAACAGCATGGCACTACTTCGCAAGAAAAAACCTCAGCCAGCGCGCCATAAGCGCACTCAGCACGCTGCGCAGTTATGACACAGAAAGAAAAGGAAAGAACTTTTTGATACGCGAAAATCAAAACTTAAAAGTAATGGAAGAAACAATAGGCCTGTTAGAATCAACCGTTGGAGAAATCGAAGATCTCTCTCTTCAATTAAGCGAGTCACTTGATAAAGCACTTGATAAATCAATAAAAAATCAAGCAGGACAAATACAAGAAAGATACGAATTGCTGAATTTCACATACCAAACCTTTGAAAAATACTCCAAAAATATGCTGTTCCAGCAGGAATACCCGATAGAAACAACAGCAATCAGAGAATTTTTGCCGACAATAAAAAAGGCAGCAATTTACTTTGAAGCAAACATACAATACGACAGAATCATGCTGGAAAGAAGTGAAGAGCTCAAAGACTGCAAAGATATTGAAAAAATACAAGAAATAAACGAAAAATATCTTGAAAGAACCAGAGAACCAGTCCAGATAATGGAAGCCACAGGCGTATCAAGCATCAACATGAATGAATTCAACCAGAAAATAAAAAGAATATCAGATGCAATAACAGAATTCGCAGAAAAATACGAAAAATGATAAAAGCAATACTATCGGACGGAGGAAACATACTGTTTGACGACAATGAAGACAGGAATTATGGTGTAAATTACATACACAAAGAAACAGGCATAAACAAGGGCAAAATAGCAAAAGACCTTGAAAGAATGAAAGAATACGTCATAAATTTTTCGTATAAAAACCTGCCAGTGGAAACCCAGGAAGACTTCAAAAAAATACAGGATTACCTGAAATTAACCAGCATTGACAAAAAATTAGCAGGCGATAAAGCTGAAAAAGAAATGCTGAAAATTATGGAAAAATACAAAATCCAGACGCGCAACCCAGGGGTTTTATACCAGGCGAATGCAGGCACTGACACGGCAAAAGACGCATACAGGGCATTGTTTCAGGAATACGGTCTTGAAAACTTTGTACAATTCGAAGAAATAATCGCTGAAAACTCAAAAAGAAAAAGAGAACTCTTCCCAGGAGTCAAAGAAACAATAGAAAGCCTTGACGGACTGGTAGATTTTATCATAGTCACAGACGCAATAAAACCAGGGAAAAAACTATACGAATCACTCCCAAGAATGGGAATAACAAGAGGGGTCAAGGAAGTAGTATCTTATGCAGATGTAAAATGCAAAAAACCAGCACCAAAATTCTTTGATACAGTGCTCCAAAAAAACGGATACCAAAAAGAAGAAGTAGCATTCATAGGACACGATTATGACGAAGTAGTAGGAGCGTACGAATACGGCATACCTCATATCATACTATTCAACTACGACGAAAAAGAACTGCCAGCAATAAGAGCAGCAATACCAGAAGAAAACCTACACATCATACCAAACACAGGCAAAAAAGACAATTTCAGCGAAATCAAAAAGATACTGGAAAAAATAAACGCTAAATCTCAAGGTTAAAACGGCACTTCAAAGCGTGATAAATCGTTATTGTAATGACTGAAAGCCTGCCGATAAGCAAAGCATCCTCAACAG
Organism: Nanobdellota archaeon; assembly: GCA_041305185.1. GTDB lineage: Archaea > Nanobdellota > Nanobdellia > Woesearchaeales > ARS49 > CABMGU01. Next base: position 33,149 of record JBFYLW010000003.1, on the reverse strand, counting down.
AACACTTCTTCTTCAAATCATTCATCATATCAATAGAAACATTCCTGTCAAGAGTAATCTGCAAACAATTCTCATCATTAAACTGGTAAAAAACCTTGTATAGGTTCTCAAAAGACTTCAAAACGTGTTCGAAAATCTTCAAAGCCTTCTGACTGTAAGGCTTTTTCAGGAAAACAGCCTCAACACCAATAAACCTGTAAACACTGATAATCATCTTGAACTTGGAAATAAACTCGTACATCACAGGAGTCTTGCTGAAATCCCTGTAACCACGCTTGTTCAGCATCCTCAAATAATAAATGTAAAGCTTGTAAATATTATCATAACGCACAGGCATACTCCCAAGAGTCTGCTTATTTTTAGACTTAACAGCCTCAAAACACTCCTCACCCATAGACTTGATAAGCAAAAACATTCTTCTGAGAACATTATCCATCTCCTCATCAGAAACCTGACCAATATCCTTCACAACAGTCCTGTCCTCAGACTGCTCAATAATCTGAAAACCAATCAAAGGAGAAAGCATGCTCTGAAGAACCTCAGAAGTTTTCAATTTCTGACCGGTCTTGTAGTGAACGATAAAAGGACCATGCAAAAGCTCAAGCTCATCAACACCAGAAACATACGCAGCCTCAACATAACCAAAAGAAAGCTTGGTGTTCAGTTTTTTCAAATCAAGAGTCTTAAGAAACTTAGAAGACTTCTTCTGAGTGCTGATAACGAGGTCTTTCTGGCGCTCAGTAACCTCAAGCTCATCACCAGCCTTAACACCAAGCATATTAGTCCACTTGGAAGGCAAAGAGGTAACTAAGGTAGAACTGCCGAGTTTTATGACTTTACGCTTCATATCCTTCATATAACACAGACAGTATATAAATTTTTTGAAAGTATATACTTACTTCTTCCAATTCTCGTAAATCAGCTTACCCTTAGGATTCCAGACAAGCAAGGCATAACTCCCGCCCTCTGAAACAGACCTGACAGAGTAAGCTGAATAAGGCGGATGCTTTTCAGCATCTTCCATCATAACATCAAAAGCGTCCCGGTCAATAATCCCGTCTGCCAAAGCAGAAACATAATCTGTCTTATTCATAAAAATGGGTTTTTTGTCGGGGTGCCTCGGGTAGTAAATCTTATTGTGCGGATTAACCAGCTTTTCACGATTATCCGAGAGCCACTTAAAGAAATTTTCAGCAGAACCCTCCCTTTCGTGATATTTTTTCAGACCATCATATTCATTCATCGAAAGTTGTGCCTCCAGAACTCTTCCTGCTTGTGCCATTTTCCACTTTTCATCATAAACACAAAGCTGTTCACGCAAAACATCATTCAGCAAACGAAGAGCGTACGCTGCCTTTCTCTCAACGCTTCTTTTAGGACGCTTGTTCACCCTAAAACCATCATCTGTCAAAGAAATGCCCGGCTTCAAAGAGCCAGAAATCCTGTAACCAATCCGCGCAACAGTATCGCCATCATTAACATAAGGCAAAGAATCCAGCACACGAGCCAGCTTCTTAACATCAGGAGCGTGCACGATAAGCAGTTCAACAAGGTCAGCGATATCCTTGTCACGATTGCCTTCATCAACATTTCTCGGCAGCAATTTCGTGCCAACCATAAACTCGTGGCTGGGAACGTAAACATCACACTCACCACGAGTCCAATTCCCCTTAATCACGTCCCTCTTTACCAAAGCATCTGCCAAAGCCTTATCCAAATACTGAACGCCAAGATAGTCCAAACAACGGTTGCTTTCCAAAGTAGTCCTTTTAGGATCAACAACAAGAACGTTAATGTTGCCGTGCTCACGCGCTTTGCCAGTCAAAACCTCAACAGCCCAACCACCACCAATAACATAAGCAAGCCTGCCATTCTGACGCTGAGGAATCGTCCTCAACAATTGCTTCAAACGCGAAACATCAGTAGGAAAATCCTCAGTACTGCTAAAATGGCTGCGAATACTCTCAATAACTTTCGGATAATCAACACTGTGCTCCTGACGCAAGCTCATCTTATGATCCAAACGCTGCTCCTGACTAAACCCGAAACTCATTCCATAGCTCATTTTTGTTCCTCCTTCTTTCCAAAAATGTCCGTCAATGCTTTTTCAAGAAACTCTGCAATGGCCGGACTTTTACCATCACATTTAGCACAAACTTTCAAGGCTTCATAAGCAGGCCTTCTTCTTTCCATTGTTACACAACCAGAACGAAACTCTGAAGGAATCTCTTCCTCAAGTGCTTTCATCGCCTCGTTCATCGCCCTTTCACCATGATTGCTACTTACGAGTATTTCTCCAAAACTTGGTTTTACTACTCTACTCTGAAAGCCGGTTCCTTTTAATTCGAAATAACAGATTCTGCAGTTATTGTATGCTCTTTCCAATGACATTTTCATCCCTCCGTCTTCTTTCTCTTCCTGATAATGCCAAAAGTATCCAGCAAATCAAGCTTCAGCTCAATAGAACGCTCAGCAATAGCCTGCTGGGATTCAGCAGTCATCTGCGCTTTCGAATCATACTCCTCCTTGGAAGCCTTTGCCAAAGCCTTCCTGCCGTCAACATAATCTGAAAACGCAGCAGCATTAGCAATAACCGCAGCAAAATACTGCAAAGCATCCTTATCCTTCACGCCACGGCCAAAAGCAAGCTGCTTGAAATCATTATGACCAGAATTAATCAAAATCCAGTCATCCTCCTCAAGCTTGTAACGCTTATGAGCATCACCCGCATCAAAATCAAGAATGTCAAGCGCAAAAGGACAATTATGCTTTCTGGGCTTATCACGAAGAACACCAGGCTTCCTGGGCTCCTTCAAAGATCCACCAGTCCCTTTTGTGAAAGGATTAGGCTTTCTAGCATAAACATCGCCAAGCTTTTCAGCAATCTGCTCAAGAAGGCTATCAGCCTTCTTCTTCACAGTCTGGTCAACAGCCTTCTTAATCTGCTCATTCAAAACCGGCTCGTAAGCCTTCAACAACTCCACAAGACAATCAAAACCAGCATCACGAACAAGACCATCACGGTCAGGCGTCAAAGAAACAAAATCAGCATTAACATAACCTGAAAGCTTGCCGCTGCTCCACAAATCCTCAAGCTCTTTCAGCCTGCCAACAGACTCAATAGCCCGAACACCCTTGCAGTAAAGACCAACCTTATCATTCACTCCCTCAGGATTCAGCCACAAATTAACATCAAGCCTGCCGGTAACAAGAGAACCGTTCGCAAGACGGATAACCTTTTTAGTGGTTTCCTCTGAATCAGCCAGAATATTCTCGCCCTTATGCTCAGGAGGCTCAACTTTTTCCAAACGCTCATTCCTGCCGTGCCAGCCAACATAAATACCGACCTCATCGGCACGAATAATAGGCTCATAAGTCTCGCCAAGAGCGCGCTTAAGCTTCTGAGGAGTAAAATAATCTTCAATAGTCTTCTTAGGAACGCCGGTAATCGTAACACGAGTGCCACTGGCAAAACCCTCAGTACGGTCAACAACACGAGCTTCCAAACGGCCAGCGTCAGCTTCAGGCTCTCCACGCTTCATCTGCAAACTGCTGTAATTCCCATTATCAGCGCCAGTCCTTGTCAAAACACTAGCCTTATCGCCAAAACCGCAATAAGCAAGCATACCAAAAGCCTTCTCACCACGCATTTCCTTAATGCCACGCCTTGAACTCTCACCAATTGAGCTCGGAATCGAGCACAAGAAATCATAACTCATACCAAGAGCATTATCCTGAACAACAATAGTGCCCTCTTCCTTGTTAACAACAACCCCAATACGAGCATCCTTCTTCCTGCCCTTCAAAGAAGCATCACTAAAAGCATCAATAGCATTAGTAACATATTCCTTCAAAGCTCCAACAGGGTCAGAAGCGTACAACTGCGAAATCTGACCAATAATAAAATCAGTATTTTTCAACTCATATGGAATTTTCATTTTCTCTCTCCCTGGTAAACATATCCAGAAATCATCAACCACTGATCAAAATCATCCTTAGGCTTGTAAACAGCGTGAAGCAAAGCAGTAAGCCTGCCAACATCCATCTTAGGCAGTTTCGCAATCAACTGCTCGCGCAATTCAGGAGAAGCTTTAAAACCCTCAAGCTTCTGAGCAAGCTCATAAAAAACAGAAACAGTCTGCTTAACAAGGTCAGGCTGCTTTACGTCTTTATTCTCAACAACCTTTTCAACACCTTCAACCTTGAAACAATCAAGCCCGGTAAGCTTGTACAAACTACTCTTGGCTTTTTTTGACAAACGAGACAAATCAACAGGAGTTTTCAAATAAGCAATCCAAGTGCTCCTTGCAAGACCGCTGTCCCTGACAAACTCGCTCTGCATTTTACCGCCGTAATGCTTATCATACCAAGCCTTGAACTCTAACTGCCAATCATTCATTTTTTCACCCTGTAAGCAAGAGCCAGCATCTGCCTCTCCTTGCAAGAATACCTTGCATCATTTATCCTCTCAACAGAATAACCATTACGCTCAGAGAAACGCTTCAAACAGGCATCAACAACAGCCATCTGGTCAGGAGTACCATAACCCTGTGAAGGAGCCTTTCCATTCAAGCCAGCGCCAGTCCTGACGCGCTCGCGCATCTGCTCATCATCATTCAAAGTAACAAACATCAAACCATTATCCGCGATTAATTTTCCATCAAACAACAACTCAAGAGTCTTTACTTTCTCATCATTGATACAACCAGTATAATCAAGATTAATCAGGTTCCATTTGCATTCATTGCTCTTTGAGAAATCACGAACAGCCTCGCCCAGATTACCCTCGTAAACATTCAAGCCATTGAAAATACTGCCATCCTTAGAATGCAGTTTACCAGGCTTGAAAACCTTCCAGTTATCAACAACAGAACGCATAATCCTGTAATCAAGCGGATTGTTCTCAGCAACCAAACTTTTTGAAGGATTAACCTTGAAGAAATCATTCAAAAGAATGTAACTACCAAAATGAGCGCCTTCCAAACCCAAATAATTAATCTCGCCATTCAAACCATCAATTGACTTCAGAATCATCTGCTCCCTAATGCTGTCCTTCGGGTAAGAAGCGACACCCGGCATGGTTTTCAAAGCAATATCATCAAGAGCAGGATAATTAGCTTTCAAATAACGCGAACTCCACAAACCAATACTTTCCTTGAAACGACTAATGGTTACAGGACTTACACCAAACTGTTTTGCGATATCCGCATCTGATTTACCCTTTTCAAGCAGATTGGTAATCTGAACAGCTTTTTCATCCAAAACCCCCCTGAAGTCCCGCTGTTTAGGCGCAATATAATCCTTCAAGTGGTCAAGAACATTCTGCGAATACAAACGAGTGAAAACATTCTTACGACCCTCAGGAAAAAGTTTGCTCTGCTGGAACAATTCAGGATGCTTTTTCCGCAAATAATTATCAATCTTGGAACTTGGAACACCAAGCTCCCGCGCCAAATCCTTAACATTGTACTTGAAATCGCTTTCAGGCTTTGGAACTTCAGATTTTACGGCTTCAGGCTTCGGTTCAGGCAGCTTTGATTCTAAACCTGGTTTACTTTCAACAGCCAGTTTACTCTCTTTAGACCCTTCACCTTCCCAAGTCTCAATGAAATGAGGAACAAAACCAGCACTCTTCAATCGCTCAATCACAACATCCCTGATATCAGAACCGACATAATTCGACATAAGCTCTTCAGAAGGGTTTTTCAGAACAGGATCTGTCACAACAACAACCCCATCAGAACGGTAATGAAGCCTTACAGGAACTATAAGCATATCCAAATTCTTCAACCTGCGCTGGACACCCTCATTATTCTGAACCGAACGCCGGTACTCCTCATATTTTTGAACAACATATTCCTGCAATTCATCACGATTTTTAGAATTGAAAGCCTTCTTGTACTCCTTGCGATGCCTCTGCAGGAAATCATTCGCCTTTCGCATACCTTCCTTATCAAGAACTGACTTCTTCAGATTACTCAATTCAGCTAAATATTTCTCTGCCAAACCGGAAAACTGGGGAAAATATTTATCAAAAACAAGTCTATCAATTTCACGAACATTATCATGTGCAGTTTTATCCCTGGCAGACTTATTCTCAGCAATCAAGCCCAGCAAACTAGCGCTCAAATCCTGAACGCGCAGTTCAGCAAAATCAATCATGCGCAATTCAACTTTTGCAGAATCCAAAATCTGGTCCAAACCAGACTCATACTGAGCAACAATACCTGAATTATTCTTATCTTCCAAATTATGCAAATCACTCAATAGAAGATGAAACAACTTCTTGTTCTCATTCACGATCTGACTAAGATTAGTCATTTTTTCTCACCCTCAAAAATTCTCTTAAACAATCAATCATGTTCTCATCTCAAGCTGCATATTTCGCCCTCACGTCCTGCTCTCTAGCCAAAGCATACTGCCAGAATTTCTCAGCGTAGTCCTTTGTAGAACAGCCCTTTCCATTATGGTCCTCTATCTGAGTTCTTCCATTCCCTCTCGCAACAATCCTCAAAGCTGCCTTGAATTCCTCAACCTTCTCGTAAGCGCGGTTGTTAGAGGCATTTACAGGCACACTGTACCTGTCAACACAGTTTGAAATGCTCAAACTTCCCGGCGTTCCTTTGTAAACGTAACCTGAAACCCTTCCAATTACTGCCTGTATAGCGTTCGCTGCCTCAAGCGGGTTGCAGTTTCCAGACATGTATTCCTTGAATATTTTCTTTACCACAATCTTCCTATCCTTTGTACTCTTAGTCTCTGTAATCAGGTCGTCAATAGTCATTTTAGTCGCCTCAGAAGCAAAATTGTCGTGAATAAATATATACTTTCTACATATGATATATATACTAGCTTATACGTCTATACTTATATGCGTATTCAGCCGTTTCCTTACCTGCCACCCAGAAGAAAATAAGACGACCATCTCATTCATTGTTGAATAAAATTCAACTTTTAATCGAAATCTTTATATATAGTTGAATACTATACAATAATATGAAAGACATAGCCCCAAAACTGATAGAATTGCTCAAAACAAACAACTGCACACCGCAGATAGCAAAGATAGCAAAAAAGCTCAAAGAGCCCTCAACAACAATACACTACAACATAAAAAAACTGGAACGGGAAGGAGCCATAAAAACATACAAGGCAGTCTTTGACTACAAAAAAATAAACGAAGGATTCTGCACATTTGTGTTGATAAGTTTAACCCCAGACGAGTACGGAGACCCGGAAAGAATAGGAAAACTCCTGGCAAAACACCCACAGATAGAAAGCGTAGACGTCTGCACAGGAGACTATGAAATGATAATAAAAGTCAGAGTCAAAGACCAGGACGAATACTACAACCTGCTAAAAACAGTAATTTCAAGACCAGGAATAGCCAAAATCACATCACTCGCCTCGCTCAAACAGATAAAAACAGAATTTGTAGAACTCTAATAAGTCCCAAAAGCCCTGTCGCCGCAATCGCCAAGACCAGGCACGATATACCCCTTGCTGTTAAGCTCCTTATCAACACCCAAAGTGTAAACAACCAGCTCAGGAAAATGCTTCTGCAGGCTCTTCAAGCCATAATCTGCAGCAATAATAGAACAAATAATGAATTTCTTAGGCGTACCATGCTTTTTCAGACGCTTCAGAATTTCTGTAAGCGTGGAAGCAGTAGCAAGCATAGGGTCATAAACAACCACAATAGTGTTTTTGTCAAACTTAGGAACCTTAAAAGAACCCATAACAACCTCAAACTTAAAACCAGGCTTCTCAACACGGTGAGCATCAACAACACCAATCTCCCTCACAGAATTAATCTCATCCAAAAGCCTTGCACCGCCGTCAGCAAAAGGCTCACCTGCACGCATAACAATAACCTGCAAAATCTTCTCTTTCAAAACAGCACACTTTGATTTAGCAATAGGAGTCATAATAGGAGAAGAGGTCATAGTGAACTCGTGCATGAGAATCTCATGAGTCATCAAATAACCAGCATACCTCAAATTACGCCTGAAATCAGTCGTAACAGTCTTCCTGTTCCTCAAAACACCCAGCATTATCTGCAAAGCCGGGCTTTTCAAAACATTGATTTCCATCTTTTTATGAAAAAAGCAAACAGGGATTAATAAAAGTATCGCAATGGAAAATATACAATCGACGCTGGTTAACTTTAAATACAGTTTTTTATTTTAAAAAAGCCATGGCACTTGAAAATTTTGACGAAATCCTTCTGACATCAATGAATAATTTCTACTCAGACCTATACAACGCATCAGAAGATATAGATGAGGCAAACAGACTGCAAAGAGAATCAACAGGACTTAGAGGCTGGGTGAAAATCCTATTCAAGAACGACGGTATGGAAGAAGTCACCCAGCAACGAGCAGAACTTGAACAAATCACCACAAGGATGGAATACTTTTTAGGAAAAGCAAAAGGAGCAGTATACGGAATAAAAGACTTCATAAGAGACTCCTTGCCCCCAGACATGGCAGACGCAGTATTAGAAGCAGCATCAAAAGCCGTAAACAAATACATATCAAACCATGAAAGAAAATATGGATTTTCAGTCCCTGATCCAAAAGCATTCGTAAGCGGACTGGGCAAAGCAATAGAAACAGAAATGTATAAAGCATCACAAAAATATCTCACTGGAGGATAAAATGACACCTGAAGAATTCGACACAATATTAATTCAAGCAATGAACAAATTCTACTCAGAAGTAGGAGAAGTTGCAGAACATGTCGATGAAACAGACAGGCTGCAAAGAGAATCCACAGGCATAAGGGGATGGTGCAAAATACTATTCAAAAAAGACGGACTTGAAGAAGTCAAAGAACAAAGAGCAGAATATGAAAAACTAAACGTACACAAAACACTTTATCTTGAAAAAGCAAAAGGAACAATACAAGGGGTAGCGGATTTCCTAAGCGACGTGCTTCCATCAAGCATGTCAGGCACAATAATAGATGCAGTCAACGAGGCAGGAAAAAATTTCGCATCAGAACACAGAAGAAGATATGGAACCTCGATACCAAACCCACAATCATTTGTAAGAGAGTTCGGAAGAACAATCGAAACAGCAATGTACACCGCAGCACAAAAATACATCATAGGACAAAACAGATGAGGTAACAAAATGTATGAAATGACATCGCCATTAAGATCAGGAGGATCTCTTGTAAAAGCAGACCCTGCATTTGTATCGCACGTAATGCATCTGATGAATTTCTCGTCAGAACAGGCAGTAGACGCGCTTGGAAACCTTGCAGCACTGGAATCAATGGCTTCAAGAGGAATACTTGAAAGAATTTGCGAAACTGCTGAACTCGCAGTATCAAGCGATTCTGCATTAAGAGAAAGAAACACGCAAATGCAGGCGGCATTCGCAAAAGGAGAAGTCACAGCATCTGCACTGCTTGGAAGAGCCTTTGGAAACATGAAAGGAATAGCAGATTACATACAAGACTGCAACTATCTTCTCGGAAGCAGGTGTCATAATGTACTACGAACTGCAATAAATTCGCACCCAGAAACAATAGCACAAGCAGCAGGAGCACTCGGCTTCAGCCAAGGATACCTTGAAATCGCATTACTCAGATGCACATACGGAACCTAGAAATTTTCCACATCACGACGCAAGCTTTATAAACCACCTGCTGAAATTCCATTACTCATGAGTGAATACACATTGAGTGAAACATTAAGAGGAACTGCCTTATACGCTATGGCTGCCCTGGCAGAGAAACAATCAGAAGAACCAGAAGTTGACTTGTTTGAAAAGCCCAGACAGGCATACAAACTGTCACGACTGCTTGCAGACCCTGAATTTGAAAAACAAGTCTACGGGCTGATGGAACAAATACCAAAAATGCCGGGAACAGCACAAACACTCTACCACGTCCTAAATAAGAAAATGGACGAAGTAGTAACTGCTCCAATAGCAACAGTGCAGCAAGCAAACAGGATAAGACGCGGACACTGGTAAGACTTATTAATCCAAAACGCTTTCCTAAAGCAAATGAAACGTTTACTCGAAGCGCTGGTCGCGGGAAGCATACTTCTAGGAAGCTGCGCAAGCACGCAAAAAACAGAAACGCCAATACTGGAAGAAAGAGTGAACGATTACCACAAAGGCATGATGCTGAAATACACAGCAGAAACTGAAACAGACAAAACACGAAAAAAAGAATTATACAACCGCGCAGGAAACTCATTCTTCACAGCAATGCTCAAAAGAAACAACACACACGACTCCATGATAGAATATGCAGACTGCCTGTCGCAAAGCGGAGACATAAAACAAGCACTCGAATGGATAGACAAAGCAATAACATTGCAGGAAACAGAAAAAGCATACGACACAAAAGGACTCATCTGCGCAAGAGAGGGATTCCTAAGCTTTGCAGAACAAAACTTTACAAAAGCAATAGAAAAACAAGACACAGCACAATACAGATGGCACAGATTCCAGGTAAGACTCAAAGTAGCACAAACAGAAAACGACTATTTAGACAAAGCACTGGAAGACATACGAAAAGTCACAGAATTCAAACCAGAAGAGCCAGAAGGACACTTTTATGTCGCAGCAGTATACGGCACAATGATGTTAACCAGACAAGAAGAAAGCTATGCAAGAGAAGTATTCAACTCGCTAAAAAAAGCAATCAACCTAATAGACGCAGGCAACAAAACAAAACTCAGCATAACAGAAATAAACGAAATGAGAACTGTATACAATTCCTTAAAAGACCACTTTGAGCCTGCGAGAACAACATTTGAAGAAGAAAATTACTGAATTTCCATAAAAATATCATTTTTCTGAATTATTTACTGAATGAACTGAAAAGTTTACAGGATTTCATTCAACAGACCCATTAACAAGCTCAGCCAATACAATCAAGTGCAAATAATTTATTCAGAACACGCAAAAAGGAGGATGAAACAAAGAGCAATAACAGAACTTGAAGTACAGCAAGTGCTAAAATACCCCAATCAAATAATCAAATCATTCGATGGAACGCAAGAAGCCATCGGAGAAATTAACAACAGAACAATAATAGTGAAAATAATACCAATCAAAAGTTATATAAAGATAATAACCGTAATGTAAAACCATGAAAATAGAATATGACAAGGAAGTGGACGCAGCATATCTCTATTTGGAATACCCTATAAAAGATGGAGATGCCAAAAAAACAATAACTGTGAAAGAAGACATAAACGTAGATTTTGACAATAAAGGCAAATTATTAGGTGTTGAAGTCCTGAACGCAAGCAAGCACCTGAACAAAAAAGTCATTCTCGAAGCACAAAAACAATAACTACCTGAACCCTCTTGACTGGAAACGCTCAAGAATACTAATCCTGTCGCAAACAATATCCTTCAAAGCATAATGCTGGCGGCGGACAAGAGGGTCATTAGCATAATCCTGAACATTAAGCTTTGTGCACGGATATAATTTATTGCTCTCAGGACGCCAGGCATCATAAAAGCCAACCATTATGTCCACTTCTGATTCCTGATCCCAATCGCTATGAAACTTCAAAGAATAACGAATATTCTCAGTAGTGCCTGAAGCAACAACCTTACCATACTTATTCACAGCAACAATATTACTGAACAAATTAGCAGAAACCCTGACGTTCTGCACATCATCAACAATCCAGGCATCACTACCCCTGCTGGAAAACAAAGGAAGACCATTCTTATCAGAAATACCGCCTTTCAACTCAAGCAGGAAAGCTGAAAAAGAACCTGTAACGCCGAAACCCCTGCTTAAAATGAAAACATCAGGACGCTGATAATTAAACGGCCTGCCATACCTGCAAAACTTGTTATCAGGACACTGCTGACAGTACCCCAAATCACCACACTCGTACTGACCGGTTTCAGACGGGCAGGAATGAATGACATGACAATCAACTTCAGCCGACTGAAAATACAACAAACCAGCTAAAGCAATCAAAGAAACCAAAATAAAAACAAAAACAGAACACTTCATTTCTTCTTCTTTCTCTTAGTTCCACACTTACCACAAGACATAAACATCACCTCTTGCAGAAAAAATCATTTCAAGGAATAAAAAGGTTGCTATCAAACCCTTCGCTCAAACTGGTAATAAGAAGTTAAAGCAGCGTTATAGACCTTCTCCCTGTCATCACGGGACAACTTAAGCTTCTCAAATAAAGGCTCAAGCTTTTTATGCAAAACAGCCCTAAACTCAGAAACAAAAGGATTCAAACGCATCTTATCCAAACAAGGGTGCATGTGCTCAGCAGAAGAACCAAACAAAGCCTTTGACTCCCTCTTCAAAATCCTAACCAAACCAGAAACATCAGAATCAGACATGCCTGCATTTTCCAAAAACTGCTGTTTGGAAAGATACCTCTCCCCGCCATCACTGATAGCAACAAGACCTTTAGGACACAAAATAAAATTAAAATATCCCCCTGCCTGCGGAGCAAGATTAATACTCACAGAACCATCAGAACCCTGACCAACACAAACAACATAATGATCATTATTCACATCAAGATTTCCCTTGAACTCCAAAACAGGAAGTTTTGACGTAGCATCATATTTCAATGCCTCAAAACGACCTTTTTTCTTCAAAGCCATAAAAAGAAAAACTCAAGCCAGCCATATTTAAAGCTTACCAAAAAACGTAAACTTTCCGTCGATTTTAGATAAAATTTATTAACTACAACCTATATTTTAAAGACATGGAAAGCGGAAAATTCGAACTTGCATATTCAGCATTCATGCTGCTCTTCGGATTCAGCATGATACTCATATTTCTAATAATAGTAGGATTTCTACTGGTCACATTCACCTTCACGTTCCTTCTATTCTGCTGGCCAATACTTTTCGGAATATACCTTGCAATCAAAACAGACAAGCAAGGCTACAGACTCGAGCTCAAGCCAAAAGACGCACAAAAACTACACAAGATAATAGACCAGGTAGCCAAAAAAACAGGACTAAAAAGACCGCACAAAATAATACTGTCAGAAAAAAGCGACATAGCAGTAACAGGACTCTTCAGAAAAGACCTCATAATCGGACTGGGAGCTCTCAGACTGCTGGACGAAAAAGACATCACCGCAATAATAGTCCACGAATACGGGCATTTCGCAAGAAAAGACACAGTCCTCGGATATTTTGTGTACAGAATACAAAGATTCATAGAACTCCAAAGAGAGATAAACAAGCAAAACATCAGAATCGGAATCTCAATAATATTTTATTTACCAACATATCTGGTTTTCTTATTGCTGTCAAGATACTATGCACTCATCACACTATGGTATGACAGAAGAATAGAATACAGAGCAGACAGGTTCGCAGCAGACCTTGTAGGAGAACAGGAATTCGCCAACGCACTGGTAAAATACTGCATAATAAGCAACATATTCGAAAACGTGGTACCACAACACATCCTCCACTACCTGAAAGAGAAAAAACAAGTGATAAACATCTACAAGTACATGAAACAGTCCTATGATGAGAAAAACATAGAAAAATCCTATGACCAGGTTCTAACAGCAAAAAGCTCATGGTGGACAACACACCCCAGCATAAGCGAAAGACTGGAAATCCTCAACATCAAAAAAGTCAAATTCGATATCGACACAGAACTGCCTGAAATATTCAACGAACAGGAAAAATACGAAAAAGAAGCAAGCAACCTATTGACAATGAAAATGGCATACCTAGTACAATTCATGAAAGCACACGTACACGAGTCGTAAAATGAAAATCAAAAAAACATACAACACAACAAAATATTACCAGGGAAACAGAAAAGTATCAAAAACGCAAGGAATAATCTTCATGATAATAGGATTCATCATACTCGCACCGCTACTGAACACCTTCGGCAGGTTTGCATTGAACATATTCTACGAACCTCCACTGCACGCAGACTGCGACAGGGAAGACATAAAAAGCCTGTTTTCAGACTATAGACAAGAGCTAAGCCAGTCAACAGAAAACACAGAAACCCTCAAAAACAAGTATTACAATCAAACAGGAGAAGAAACGTACAAAGCATGGAGAATGTCCTTCCTCCGCTCACTAGACCTCTATGAAAAAAACAGAGTACTCCACAATCAATACCCGCACTACAAGAAATGCTTTGATTACTCAATAAACGACGAAATGAACACGAGAAAAGCCAACCTTCTATACCAAAGCAAACTTCTACAGGAAGAATCAACAAAATATTCCAATTAGGCAAATAACTCCCTGAGAACGCCAATCACCAGCCAGAATACGGCGGCAATACCGCCAAAAAAACTATGCATAGTCGCAATCTGGCTCTCAACTGAAAAAAGCATAATAACAACAACAAGGCCAATCAAACCCAGCTTTATCAGAATTTTAGTCTTATTCATCTTCTTCTGACCTTCTCAACCTCAAACTCAGCAATCTCAGAAAGCACATAAGTCATCAAAAACCTGCTGCGATTCGAAACATTCATTTCCTCCGGCTCAAAATCAATATCAGCACAAGAAAGATCATCCTCACTCTCAACCCGATACTTCTGAGGCAGAGAACTGCATATTTCAGCTGATTTATTCAAATCAACAAACTGAAGCATAAAAGCCTGAGTCATCAAACACTCCTCCCTGTTTGACATCGTATAACAGAACCTGTCATTTGAAACCAAAGTACAACCAATCTTGTCCTTAACGTTAATACAAAGAGAAACATCACCCGTATTCATAGCCACATAAAAATAACACATGTCAGAATCGTTGGAAGCACCACAAAAACGCTTAACAACATCAAAAGGATATTTTACATCCTGCTCCTTAAAATAAACAGCCTTCTCGGCAAAACAAAAAGTATTGTTAAACTCATCAGTTTCATAAGAGCAAAAACTCAAAGACTCATTAATCTCCGCCTCCAAAAGCAGTTTCCTGCTCTGCTCAAGCTCATCATCAATTTCTTCAATCTCAGGCTGACTGCAGCCAACAAGCAAAATCAATGCCAACAATAAAATCATTTTTTTCATAGCAACCACCTAATCACCGTCTATTTTTCCTGTTTTTAAAGCTAACGCCACTCAAATGTAAAGTTTACAATATTTCCAATACAACTGGAAAGTTTACGAGAAAGGTTTTTAAACAAAAATCAAGAAATACCGGACATGAAAACAATAGAACAAGCAAAAGAATTCAAAAACCGGGTGAAAGCACAGATAGGAATAGCCATAGCAGGAGCATTCGCATTCGTAATAGCACTGACGTGGAACGATTTCATAAAGTCAGCAGTCGCAAAAATAATTGAAATGATGGGACTAACAGGAACAGGATGGCTATTACAGCTAGCTACAGCAGTAATCGCAACAGTCATATGCGTCATAGGAATAATTTATTTCTCCAGATGGGGAAAATAAAAAATCCAACCGACCCAAGGGGCAGAGTATTAATAGCAATAGTTGGAATTTTTTAAAGTTGCAGATACAAATTAACTGCAACAAATAAAAAATCAAACAAGCTGACTTGCATTAATAAAATCCACATCAATATCATAATACCGTAATAGCAAATATGCTTTCAAAAATCTTTCTTCATAAGACAGATTATCGTCTTTCAAATGAGCTGAGAGCGCCTCACAGTTTTCTTCAAGCTTTTCAACAGACTGGTTCTGCTCAGCCAAATACCTGCGGATTTCAACAGATTTTGAATGGTCAACAAATTCCATAAAAATCGCCTTATTCACCATACAGTCAAATTTATTCTTAAAAGAATAACAGACATAATCATCAGACAACATGCGGCATTCAATTCTTTTATCGGCAACGACATGCTTACAAAGCTCACTTTTTTTAATGGTCGCAGCAACATAAAAAAAGCACAAGTCACGCACTTTCGCAGCCGAACAAAAAGTATCAATCATATAATCAGGATAAGAACGATCAGACTCAAGCGCAGATTTCCTGAAATTCATCAAATAATTTGCAAAACATAAAGTTGAATTATAATCATCAACGTGAACAGAACAATTAGACCTGGTCTCAATAATCTGCCTTTCAGCTATCTGACCCATCGACAATCCTGCATCAGGATCAGGCGGACTACAGGAAGCCAACAAAAACAACAGCAAAATAATTTTCACATTCATACAAATCACGGCAACACACCAATAATATAAACATTCCCAAAATGTTTCCAAACATTTAAATAAAAATAAGACAAAATATGACCTAAAGAGGTGATAATATGAAGAAGATTCTACTAGCAAGTCTACTGGCAGCAGGCTCTGCACTAGCACAGACAGGAGAATACGGAAGAGCAATGGGAACAGAGATGATGCAAAAACCATACGGCGGATTCCAACACATATTGTTAACAGCATTAATGGTGGGAATCACCGTAGCAGTCTGGCTGTACGCATACAAACTGTTCAAAGAAGTCAGACACATGAAGTAAATTTTTTATTTTACTTTTTTAAAAATTCTTCAACCTTTTTCTTCAAAAGAAAATACTCAGGAGTGTCTTTAGTACCCTCCCTTTCCATAATCTCAGGCTCAGGGAAAACCTCGTTATTGTCAAACTGGCACCTTGTGAAATCAACTTCTTTTCCGTTGATATAATTAGAATAATGACCAGTACCATCTTTGAAAACGTATTTCAAGATCTTACCACCAAAAAAATCATTAACAACCAAAACAGTACAATGACACTGACCATAAGCAGGATTCTTCTCAGACCAGTCCTTACGCATAGGAAGATAACAAGTATCCCTGCTCCAGCAGTTTTTTAACGCGTTCTCAAGAGTTTCAAGGTCCATACTACACCGGCTTTCTCCCAATATCCTCATTAAACATCAACAAATAACCATCAGGATCCATAACAAGAAAACCTTTTACGCCAACTAATTCATTGTTCTTTCTGAACCAGTACTCTTTAAGAGACTCCTTAACAGGATAATTATGCGCTTCAAGACGCTTCAGCACAGAAAGAACATCCTTAACTTCCAACTGCAAATGAATGCCTCTACCCCTCGGATACTCTAATTTACCAGTAAACCAAGGACCAGACTCGTTCTTACCATCAATCATCAACTGACTGCCTTCCAAGGATAGGAATGCAAACAATTCTCGCGCATATTCTATTTTGAAATTCAGGATTTTGGTGTAAAAGTCCAGACTCTTGTTGAAATCAGACACACTAAGCTCTGGAATGAGTTTGTTGTAGCGCATAAATGAATTAAAATAAATAAGATTATAAAGGTTTCCAGTACTTAATCTTTACAATATTTTTCTTTGGTTTTCTGAACAAATTTAAAGAATGAATTAAAACAAACAGGAAGCGCAATTCCAACCTTGCTGCAAAAATCAGAAATTTTCGGGTTAAGGTAAAATGTCAATTCGTCGCCTGTTGAAAGGCGTTTAGTAGCACCCTCAATGCACTTTCCAGGAACCTCAATCGAGCCAGAAAGATAAGAATATCCTATACTCTCATATTGCAGTACGCCTTCAGCAACTATCCAAGAAGAACCCTTATTCGGAACCGGCCTGTATACTGGCTGAATCGCCAGTTTTTCATCAAAAACCAGCCTGTTAATTTCAGCCAGATTTTTTTCCAAGAATTCAACAACCTGATTTATGCTGTCCTTATCAGAATCACGCCAGGCATATCTTTTTCCTGCTTCAATAATAGTCTGATAAGCGCTTGATCCCTCTCTTTTTATATAAGCAAAAATCTCTTTCTGAATCTCAGGCATCTTAAGCTTAATCTTCAGCAATTTCCTCTCTTCTTGAAGCAGCTGCATTCTTGCCTGCCGTTCTTTTTCCATTTCAACAGCACGCCTCGCCTCTTCTTCAGCTCTTTTAGACTCAGCCTGCACGTTTTCACGAACAGCAACCTGATTCTTCAACTCCTGCACTTCCCTTTCAAGCGTTTCAATATCTTTCTCAAGACCGCTCATTATTTACACCTCGCTCAACCAAAAAATCCTCCCTCTTGATTTCATCAATAATATTGAAAACCTGCTTTGAAACTATAAGCTTGTCAAGCTCCTGCCTGAAATAAAAAAACTCCTTAGAATCCCTGAATATGCAGTCAATAAAAAAAGCATACCCGTTATTAATTTGGAAAACGGAATTGACATTACCATGCGAAAAAAGAAAGCATTTCAGCCTTTCCTCATCAGAAGACTTCAACATCATAAAAACCCGAATATTATAGCCAATCAATGGAAAATCCACAATCGCAGTATACTTCTTAATCACACCATCATTAAAGCACTTCAACTTGTCAAACACAGTACTCGTAGGCACTTTTGTATCATTTGATATGTCAACAAGAGACTTCCTTGAATTCTGCCTCAAATGAGAGATTATTTCCAAGTCTTTAGGGGTTAGCATTTTTTCACCTGCAATCCGGCATATAATTATTTGAATCAGTGTTTGTCAGCTGGGTTTCACTGCCATTTCCATTGTCTTTGATAAATATCTGCCAATTTCCATTCACTTTTTTGTTAAAAACAGTCCTATCTCCTATTGGCGTATACACCATAATCACATTAGGATCATCTGTAAAATTACAAGAAGAACTATCTTTTGACCAGTAAGGGTTGAAAATATTCGTTGATGATTCACAATCTTTTGTAATCCTAGTTCTGCAATTACACACTATAGAACAACTGCCAATATTATAAGCAAGATACACTCCATTGGGCGATATTTTAGGATTAATATCATTTGTACCACCATCTAAGAATTCACTGACATTTTTTGTTGCAAGATCAATCTTATCAATTCCCCATCCCTTTCCTCTGTCACTTTCAAAAAGAAGATATGAACCGCAAGGCGACCATTCAGGATTCTTTTCGTTCGAACTATCCTTGGTAATCTGCTGACGAGCTAACCCGTACATATCCATAAGAAAAATATCCAAGTTTCCATTAGCGCAGGAAGCATAAGCAATCGTCTTCTTGTCAGGGGAGATAGCAGGGTCGCCATCAAAGGTAGTGTTGAAAGTCAGTCTTTTTTGGTTTTTTCCATTGTAGTTCATCAAATAAATCTCATCATTACCATCCCTGTTAGAAACAAAAGCAATCAAGCCCTCCTCCTTCAGCACAGTGTTGTCTATATTTTCCCTAACCATCTGCTCCAAAGCATAGATTTTTTCCGATACTGCTTTTTTAGAATAATAAAACCCCATTGAAACGTAAAGAGCACAAGCAAGCAGAGAAATTGAAGCAGCTGTCTTTAATAGGTTTTTTGAATGCTTTTTCAGCCACCAGCTTATTCGCGGCCTCCCATAAATTTTCAATTCATGCAAATCCTGCTTCAAGCTCATTTCAGTTCCTCAAAATAAGTTTAAAATTGTCATACCTGCTAATCTCAGAACCATTACAGTAAAAACCCACCCTGCCTTTTTCAGGAATACTCCCTTCTGGCAGAACCTCATCAAAAATAAGGTTATCATCAATATAACATTGAACATGAGTGTCATACACGTCCATTTTAAGATGGTACCACTTCCCTATCTCAATATTTGGAGCAAATGTGCTCTTACCCATACTCTTGGAACCATTCCTGCTGAACAAAGTATTCTTTTCACCAACACCAGAACGAATGTTAAAACCACACATATCGCGCATATTCCTCAAATCACCTTCAGGAACCCTAACGCAAATCCCTGCACAAACCAACTCTGACTTATAAGAAGAACTGACCAATTGAGCATCAACCTCAATAATTGCATTTTTAACAGACTTGTCCACTAATGCAAGAGGACACGAAGACCAGCCAGCAGTCAAAGTAAGAGTTCCATTGGAAATGTTATAACTACACGCATCCTTTCCCAAACTGCTGTCTATAATTCCCAACAACCAACCTTTATCTTTGGAAAAATCGTCCGAATAAAATGTTTGACCTAAATCCAACCTAGACTCTCTTTTTTGCCTGGTTTCAATCAAATCAGTTTCCAATCTATCTAAACGTATCTGACTCTCGCAGATTCTTTTTTTAAATTCTTCAAATTCTTTTTTCAAACATTGGAATTCCTGATTATCTTCCTGATAACTTTTCGCATAATTCTCGAATCTTGATTCTAAAGAGTCAAACCCCTCAATAGCCCGTGCACTGTTCTTTTGATATTCTTCAAAGAAATTTTTTAATTTTTCAAAATCCTCTTCAAAACCAATTTTACCATCACATACTCTATTTTCAAGCCTATCAACATTTTTGCTTAAACCCACCAATCTCGCATCATCTGCTTGCTTAAGCTCTTCTTTCAATATAGTCAGCAAATCCAATGCAGCATCATACCTTTTTTCCTCAATCATAACTTTAACAGAATTATAATTTTCAAAAAGCCCGTTCTTATATACAGCAGCCCTGTAACTGCTTACCAACCCATACAAGCCCAAAGCGCCAGCAAGCACAGTCGCAACTACCGGAGCCTTGTACTTTCTAAACTTGTCTTTCAACCACCACAAGGATTTAGTTCTTCCTTTTATCTTCAAATCATCCAGACTCATTTCTTATCACTCTTCTTCTTCTTAAAAGCATACAAATTACCATTAGTCGTAGCCAAGTAAAGCATATCATCCTTAACCATCGGAGGAGAACTAATCGGGCTGTCAAGCTCATGCATCCACAAACGCCTGCCATTTCTCGAGTCCAAAACGTAAATATGAGAGTCCAGCGAACCAAAATAAACACGACCATTATCCACAGAAGGACGCTCCCTAACCTTGTCATTCGTCTGAGACTTCCAAACCAAATTACCAGTGTTTGAATCTAAACAATAAAGATGATTATCTTCTGCGCCGACATATACCCGGACATCCTCGCATAACGGTGTGCCTTTGGTTTTGGTGTTATAAGAAAAACGCCACATCTCCTTTCCAGTGAATATGTTATGTGCAAATAAAGTATTATCAGAACGAATAAATGCCTGATTATTGACAAGAAAATATTCATTAATATTGCTCCCTATTGTCCAAAGTTCCTCATTTTCTGATTTCTTATGCAGATTACCCCACGAAATATCATATCTCATGCCTTTATATGTAGAAAAATCCGCATCACCATCTTGCGCACGGATCTGATCTCCTTCAATAAAAAAAGTTCGACGAATATCTTTCCCATTTAAATTTTCATATTTTAAAGCAATTCTGTTATGGTAACATTCTAAAGATATTCTATAACCGCTACAAGATTCAGTTTCATGCAATATTTTTTTTCCTAATCCTGGCGCTATCACGACTGTTTTTAATTTATTCATTTCATTTTCATGGTAAACCACAGTCGATTCATTAAAATTGATAATTCCATACGTAAATAAAAGAGCAGTTGGAAGATCTTTATATATTTCTTTAATATCGAATCCAAGAAGGTTTTTGTCAGAAGGCATATAAAAGGAATCATCAATTAATAATATTTTCAATGGGTAATTTGCCAACCTTTTTCTATGCACCTCTTTAAAACTTATTGGAAACACTTCAGTTTGCAATCGTTTCTCAAACTCGGCGAGTTTTCTTTGCTGGGTAAAAATCAAGTTATCCAATCCTTCAGGACCATCATATTTCCGCTTATATACCTCAAGCTCTTCAGTCATTATTTTATTACTCTGCTTAATCTCTTCAATATTGTTAGCCTGGTACATCTTCTCTGCTGCTTTTTCTTTCTGATGCTGATAAAACACCAACCCGCCGTAAAGAGAACAAGCAAGCGCAGCAACTGAAAATGCTGTACCTAATATTTTCTTCTTTTGCTTCTTCAGCCACCAGCTTATCCGTGGCCTCCCATAAATTTTCAATTCATCCAAACCCTGCTCCAAGCTCATTCATTTTTCCTCCAATGACGGTAATTCCTGATAATTTCCTCATCAGACTGGATCCGGTATTCTTTATGCTTAATATCGAAAGTATCGTACGCAGGATCAACAAGAATTCTCTTCCCTCTAATATGCACAACAGCACAACCATGATTGACACTATCTGAATAACAATCTCTATTAACAAAAACAATATTAGAATCCAACCCCACGCAGCGAGCCATTGTAACATACAAGAAAGCAGATTCTCCACATATTCCCTCTTCATCGTCTATAACTTCAGTGCTGTTTCTATAGCCAGACTCATCTCCAAATAACTTATGATTTCTAACAAAGCCGTTAGTACGTGTAAAATATTTTGTTAAGTCATAACTGATATTTTTTCTCATCCAATAAAAGATTGCCTTTGCTTTATCCAGCTCGGTTTCACAATTTTTTGTCTCTTTCCTGATTATATCAACCAAATCATCATTAATAACAAAAGGATTCGGCTCATTCTTTTCAGTAAGAGTCAATTCATACTTTCCATGAATCTTATTCACATCCAGGTCTGATTTCCTGAAGTAATCCTTGGAAGAACCGCTGCAGCAAAAAGCAACACAGGGACCCAGCGCTAAAAGAGCGCCAGCAGCAAGCATTAGTTTAAGCTTATTAAACGGATTTTTTTTAATTTTATCAAAATTCAGGTAATTATCCAGATTTCTATCTTTATAATTATCTTGAGAAAAATGATCACTCCAATCTTTTGTCATAATCCTCACCAATAATTCTTCTCAAGAATTTCTTGCAATCTTTATCCCAAAACAAACTTCGCTTCATCTTATCATAGAAAACAAACCCCTCCTGTATAACTGCAGGCAAACGATAAAAGCGCTCAACCTTCTGAAGCATTAACGATGAATTAAGATGACATTCATTGAAATAATCATCTGCCAAAGTCAACAATCCGGTCTTATCCGAATCATTTTTTTTAAGCATTTTTTTGATTTGAGAAAACTTTTTCCTATCACCAAACCAATCCAGACCTTTCTTCCTCATATTGCCTGTCAGATACTTCAACAAATTCGGAGCAGATTCATCAGAAAAACCAATTTTGACATACTCCCTACAGGCATCTGACATATATCTAAATTCGTGCGCCAAAGTCAACAAGCAATTGCCCAATCGCCGATATAAAGGCAACAATTCCTCCCGAGAATGATTGTACAATCCGAAAACAATATCGCCCGAGTATTCAACAATATTGCTGACTAACTCATACATATTATGCTCTTCACCAGGCAGTACAGTAGTGAAACAATCCAGCCTATTCTCAAGAGGGGTTTGCATTTTCAAAAAACAACTCTGCGTTTTCCTTGATAACAGCATCCTGATTATAACACACGTCGCTCAAATCAGCCATAAAATCATTAAGGCAGCGGAATCTCCTATTCAAACGGTCATAATTAACAACTCTGCTGTTAAGACCTTCAGCATAATTACACCACTGAAGATAAAATGAAAATAAAGAGGATTTTAAGGCAGTTTGCGCTGAATTCTTGAACTCTCCTTCTGAGTTAGACACAAAATCAGCAATAGACACATCATTTTTCAACGCACAAAGAGGAAAATACAATTTTTCAAAACCCATAACAGCATCCTTAAGATAACCAAAAATATCTTGATACATACTAAGAATACCATTTTGTTCATATATCCGTCCCTGATAAAACTCTTTTTTTCCCTCAATACCCGCAAAATTCCTCTGAAGAATAAAACCCCTGACATGGGCAAGCTTTTCAAAAGCCCAAAACCTTTCTTTCAAACCAAGACTCTCATCATAAGCCTGCTTTTTCTTCACCAAAGATGCGCCATAATTGAAAAAATCCACCTTATGCGACAACAGTTTCTTGTTGTCATCACAATAATCCTCCAAAAAACCAGAATAAAAATCCTTCAAGTAGTCAGAAGCAGAATCATGAGACAGGAGCAGGGATTTATGGCTTTTCGAGGAAGGAACTCTAATCAGTTCCTCAAGAGCCCTCTGAAAAGCACCAAAACCCCTATCTGCACCGCTCATTATTGCCTCACCATCTGGGTCTGAAGCTCCACAGCCATTTGCCTGTAACGATTTGTGTCAGCGGAAAAATTATCATTAAAACAACCCTCCAGGGAATACTCTGCAATCTGTCTAGAATTCATGCCCAGAAAATTCTTTTTTTGATCAAACAAGAAAGCAGGATCTTTACTTATCTTATATACGCCCTCCGCCACAGAGATAAGGAAACCGTATATGGATCCTGCAGTTTCATTCATTTGAGCGAACTGTGTCATCAATGTTCCTGCAATCTTGAGGTTCTTATTCTGATGAATCACAAAATCCTTCGTTTCCCTTATCAGATTTTCAAGACGCCGACTTTTCCTTAAAGTATCTGCGTTGTGAAAATTCATAAAGTAACCAATTTCAAACACACGCGCGAATAACTTCAAGTCTCTCATCATATCATTCACATGCTCCCTATTCAAAATTTCAGCACTTTTAGCATCTACCACATCACGATATGTATTCTTGCACAAACTTGCCTGGTCCCTAATTCCCAATCGTCTATTCAGATTTTCAACAAAAGTAATACTACCATTCATCCTCTCATCCAACGTATTAGAAACAGAATGCTCTCTTTTCATACCTGCAAGTTTTTGTCTCTCTTGCTCATAGATCTTGGACAATTTAGAACCGCCAACAATAGCCTCAATCATCATTGCCTCACCAAGCGCAATCTCATCAAGCCGGCCATCCATAGAATCCGAAATGCCATCCAATAAACAAATAGAATGATTAATGAAATCAGCATAAACCTCATTCAAATCATGAATGTTGTTAAGTTGAAGCTCAAGAATCTCTTCTGGAGACTTAGGAATGCTTCTGAAAAACTTCTGCAAGACATATTCCCTCATCTGATTATATACTGTGTCATTATTAATAAGACGCATAGTCCTGCCAAACTCGTGCTGAAGAACAATCATTTTTCCAGCATAGTTCTGAACCTGATTCATGTCAGGAGCATTTGAAACAGGCGACGCATGAGGTTTTGATAACAAATCCCTGCCGGAATGTTCCCTTACGTAATCCAAAAGCTCTTTCCTACGCAACACCGGATGAATAATATTGTACTTTTCTTTGAGCTTAAGCTCCCTCTCAGTCATACCCCACCATTTAAGGTCCGCCCGTTCATTACCATCATTTTCATCTGCCATTTTCTTTTCCTCCTAGTTTTTCCCAGAGCTCGCGCTATGTTGAATCACCTCTCCAGGAAAAACTAATCTTGAAACAAACTTTTTATGTATTTGACTCCTTCACGAAAAGCACTATCTGCAGAAGCGCCAAGCTGCTGCAAAAAGTCCCTCTCATTCCAATGATTTTCTTCAGTAAAATCAAAACCACTCATACTCCTGTTGAACAACTCGCGCTCATACTGCCAGGAACCCTGATTTTGGTATTCCTCAACAAACCTCTGATTCTGAAGAACATTCCCAAACTTATCCTTAACAGTCAGACTAATACCTGCCTGAGATTTTTTAGCCGGCAATTCCACTTTAGACTTTTCAGCACTATCACGCTTGTAAACATCACCGTTATGCGCAATAAACACAATCTGATAATCAAAAACATGCTCCTTGTTCTGAGCAGCACAGTCCTGCACCTTCTTATCCCACCTATCTGCAACAGCAGAGTTAAGCAGCAAAAAATCATTCAAAACAGCTTCGCTCACTTTCCTGCCACACAACTCACCCCAATCCTCACCCTGGCTGACAACAGCATCAATCGAGCCATCAGTCAATGAAAACTCCCGCTGCATCCTGGTCCTGAAATTCCTGTACCTGCCCGGCTCAGGACTCCTAAAATCGTATTCAAGCACTGCAACAGCTTTATTATCCGTGAAATTAGTCACATCAGCACTTTCAAAAACTTCATAGCGTTTCTTTGCTAAAAACCCTTCAAGATTCTTATCATCAAGATTATAGGAAAACTTGCTCTCAATCTCACCCTCAAGCTCTCTTTCTCTTAATTTGCGAGTGATATAATCAAGACCCCTGCCAAACAAATCACCAATACCATCTCCCACTCTTTCTACAGCACTCTTCTCCTTAGGAGCCTCCTGCGCGATAACAGGCTGTACAAAACCCAAAACCCCCCCTAAAACCAGCGCTGCAAGCAATTTTTTCATTTACCTACCCCTCCTTGAAAATTATCAAATATCATGGCAGCACCTGTCAATAACATATTGCAACCTGTTCTCCAAAGCCTGTTCTTTTACCGGCCTGATTACGCAATCATACAAATCCATCAAATCATTCAAAAAACGAAGATAACCAGAAACTTTATTCTTCCCAAACCTTTTTTGAGCAGACGATATCTTCAAACCCACATCCTCCCCTGAACACAGCATAACCCTATTTTCAGCATTATCACAAAAATACGGAGCTGAAAAAGGCTTATCGGGGTTAAAGGTCCTTCCGGATTTCAAGTACAGAAAAGACATTTCAGCCCTGTCAAGCTCCCTGAACTTGTTATCAAAAAAAAGCTCGCCAAAATCACAACCCTCATCTTTCGACCAGCCAATTTTCAGTTTAACACCGCGTTCTGCAAACCAAACCATATCTGCAAGCTCTCTCTTCACATAACCATTTTTTTCATCAACAGATTTCAAGATATTCTGGTAATCCGCACTTTGACCAATATCTGAACCAAGCAATACCTTCCAACCAGACAGCCCAAGACTCCCAAGCACACTCGACAACACTCCTGAATACAAAGAAGCAACATTTTTGACGACACCCTCATCAAAACCATTGAATTTCGCATGCTCATCAGCCACAAGAACATATTTTTCAGTACCAACAAGCTCACTCATCAAGACCATACTCAAAACATCAACAGGAAGACCGCAAGACAAAACATCCCTGCTGCTGATACCCACGCCAAGAAATGCAGGAACCTTCTCTTTCAAACCAGCAGTACCTTCCAAAGACAGCCCTTTGACTATCAAAGGCTCATGCGTCACTAACCTGCAATAATTCAAGTCTTTCATCAAATTCATCTCATATCCAGCTTCGGCCTTCCATCTTTCCAAACCAGGTAAGCCTTTTTGCCACCAGTGATATCCCGCCAAATGCCAATTAATGACCAGAAAATAATAGCGCCAGCAGCAGAAACATGAAAAAAAGTGCCGCTGTTCGTCTCAATAACAAAAGAAATAAACATTATTGACAACGCAATCAAAACCAGCCTTCCAATAATCTTAATCTTGTTCATAGTCCACCCTCTTATTCCTATTATAATCCTCCAAGGTAGTATTATAGAGTTCAAAATCCATAAGTGCAGTCATAAAATGCATCAAAAAGAAACGATCCTTGAAAGACTCCTTATCATAAGAAACTTCTCCAAAATCAATCTCAGCACAATTGTATTTTTCAGCATCAGGATACTTATCAAACCTTTTCATCATATCACAAGTCATCTGAGCCGCAGGCTTGTTCACAATACGAATAAGCGTTGCCCTTTCCAAAAGACACTGATTAGGATTAATCAACCTGTTGCAAAACAAAGGATCAGAAATCAATTCACAACCAGTCTTATCTTTGACTTTATTGCAATACCCCGGACCATTAAGCATAACAGCAGCATAAAAATAACAAAAATTACTGTCATCAGCATATTCACACAGAGTGTAAACAGGATGCAAATCCTGAATCCTGCCATACTGCTTCATCAAGTTCACACCATACTCTGCAAAACAGAAAGTGCTGTTATACCCATCTTCAAACCCGCTGCATTTCTCGACAGTAGCATTAACTGCCTTCTTCAGCTTCGCCAGATTAATCAATTCCTCCTCTGCTTTTTTCTCTACCTCAACCCTTTCAGCCTCTTTCTTCTCATCTGCAGCAAGCTTTTCAGCTGTTTGAGTAGAATTCTGCCCCACTGCAGTTTCCACAGTCTCATTACCCGCTTCCACAACACCATTCCCAGATACCTGCGAATGAGTGCAAGCTGAAAGCAATAAAATAATCAAAGTCAATCCCAAAAATATTTTTTTCATTTTTTAGCCCCCTGCAATTCACACATTATCATTTTTTCCCACCGGAAAAACCCGGCTTTTTCCGGAATTCTTCCGGACATAAAACCCAGGTTTAACCTCACAGCACATATATACTCAAAGATATAAATAAAATGTTTGATTGATATTTTTATCAAAACGAAAAGTTTATAAGGATATATTTACATTTGATAATAAATGAATATAAAATTAGACAAAAAGGACAAACTAATACTTTCTGAACTAGACATGAATGCACGAAGCAACATATCCCAGATTGCAAAAAAAGCAGGACTGTCCAAAGAAGTTGTAAATTACAGGATGAAAAGACTTGAAGAAAACAAGATAATACTGGGATATTACGCCGTAATAGACACTGCAAAACTAGGATATATTTATTGCAGACTGCTGCTAAAACTACAGAACACGACACCTGAAAAAGAGAAAGAAATCATTGATTACGCCAAGAAAAACCAGAACATAGGATGGATTGCAAGCATAGACGGACCGTGGAACCTAGTCATAGTAATCTGGGCAAAAAATGTCAACAAGGCAAAAGACACAGTGGATGACATATATACAAAGTTTGCAAAAAACATCCGAGATAAATACGTCTCAATAGCAACAAACATCTACCACTACAAAAACAACTACCTATTTGACAAATATGATTTTACTGAATGGCCGATAGGCACGTACGGAAACGTCAAAATAGATCTAAAAGATGCTGAAATCCTAAACGTATTAGCAAGAAATGCACGCGAACCCCTTCATAAGATGGCCAGCAAGCTAAAAATCACTCCAAACGCCGTAAGATACAGAATAAACAACCTGAAAAAACAAAAAATAATCATGGGATTCAGGGCAATGATTAATACTGCAAAATTAGGATATCAATATTACAAAATATTTCTGCATCTGGAAAATCTGACAAAAGAAAAGAAAAACAATCTCATCACATCCCTAAGATACAATCCAAACACAATCTTCATAACAGACGCGCTTGGTGCTGCAGATATGGAATTCGAGATAATGGTAAAAGACATCATTGAATTGTATGCAATCATGAACAAGATGAAACAGGAATTCTCAGAAATATTAAGAGACTACACAATCATATTGAATTATGCAGTCCACCAGATAAACTACCTGCCAGAATTATAATTATTTCTTATAGCAAACAGCTATTGCCCTGTTGCCAGGAGTGATGAAAGGCGCACCACCATGCAATTCGAACAGGCTAAGCTCTTTCTTGAATGATTCTGGATCAATTCTATCGGAATAAAGCACCTGGAACTCCGTGCCTTCTTTTAATTCATGATCAAGACCTTCAATCTTAGTATCATCGTTTAAAGTAACTGCGCCAATGATTTTTTTGCCCTGTAATTTGCAGGAATAATTAGAAAGACCCCCATCAAACTCAAAAATGCTCTTTTCTTCTATACCAAGCATTCTTAACGGCGAAAAGATAAAACGCGCAGTCGATTCGCCGCAATAAGAAGATAAATCAGGTTTGGTTCCGCAGGTAACAATCAACACGTCTCCAGACTGCATATTTTTGTAAATATTACCAAATATGCGCTGTCTGGCTTTGGATGAAAAATTACCCACAGTACCTCCAAGAATAAGATAAACGCTTCTATCAAACTGCTCAGAAGAAATGAATTTTATGCTTTTTCTGTCAAGAAAATCACATCTTTTACCACTAAAAGTCATGTCAAAACCATTTTCCAGAACATCATCATAGGCATTCACCCGCGCCTCATCAATCATCCGTTCATTTATGTCACACAAGCACAGATGTAATCTGTGTTTAGGCAAATGTTTTTCCAAATTCCTTACAAATCTCAATTCTGAAACCCCCGTGCCACAACCCAGCGCCCTTATCTCAAGAGTTCCAGATGCAGACATCATTTTTGCAAGCTCTGGCAAAATCTTTTCAGAAATATATTTGTCTTCATTGCTTGGTTTTTGCTTCAGATAGTTAGGATCCTCATACACCTGCCTGAATGCTTCAACCTGAGACTTCAACGTATACATCTTGTCAGGAATATTCAATTTAATGATGTTCTTGTTTGAATCAGAAGAATACTGTTTTTTTATCTGATCGACAATGGCCTGTCTAATCTCAGTCTTATCATTTCTATAAGCTAAAACCAGGCTTTTAATGTCTTTAAGTTTTTTAGATTGAGGCGTATGCGGAGTAAAATCATGATAAACGCTTTGCGGATTCATACGATATACATATTCATTGAACATATTTAAATCAAAAAATGAAGGGCAAATTTCCATAGCGTCAGAAGAAAAAGCCAAAATTTCATCCAAAAATTTTTTTCCTTTTTGAACATAAATAGGAGTTAATTTATCAAAAATGTTCAAAGCAAAATCACTGTTAATTTTAAGAAGTTTCCCGATATAGTCAACATAATAATTCCAATCTGCTTTTTCATCATTTGAAAAAAATTCAGCTGCAAGACGAAAATTTCTTATAAATTTGTCAACTAAATTCACATCTGCAAGATATGCTTTTTTGCAAGAATCAATAATAGAAAAATCAGGGTAAATGTCATTTCTTATTACATGATTAATTCTTTCTGTTTTTCTCGTGAAAACACTATCTGCCGCTGTTTGAAATATATCTGAGACATCAGACACATATTTGACAATTCTTTTGAATTGAGATGCAGATAAATTAGACGCATCATCAATATTTTCAATTTTTCTAGCGCAGCGTTCAACAGAACCCAAAGCTCTATTCTTTAATGTTTCAAATTTTTTATGAATGTCTTTCTCAGTTGGAGGAGCAGACGGCAAGGAATAAAATTCACCAAAAAATCTAAGAAAAAGATCTTTTGCAGAAGAATCCGAATCACCTATACGAAAAATCAGACCTGTACTTTCACTGCCATAAACCCCGTCATTTTCTAAGAAATCAAAAAAATAATCTCTATTAAGCTCTTCAGCCAAATTCATCATGAAATCAGGTTTATGCCTTCTTTGAATTGAATTGCGTTTTAATGCAGAATACTTCTTGAAATTAATATCTTCAATCCAACCAGGCACAGAATAACACCTTTTTTTCCTGTTTTGGATCACCTCACGTAAAAAAGTGAGATATTTTGGTTTAACAATTGAAATCGCTTTTTTTGCTGCAACAAGCTCACTTTTAACTTTTGACTCTATGCCCATATATGCATCTTATAGAATCGACCTTTATAAACCTTTGGTTATTTGTTACTTAGAAGGGGTAAATTACCCGCTCAAATGATAGGTATCGTTCACAACACCCTCGGCTAATTTTCCGGCGAAATCAAAACCATTGGGCTTTACATTATCAATCCAATCAAAATACTTCATCCACGGGTAAATGCCAGCAACAAAATCCTGATTTAACAAGCAGTTGAACATGGCACGATAACAATCAGCCTGCTCCTGCTCATCCCTTATAGAAGAAGGAGCGCCGTTAGGAGAGATATTAGTACCATCCAAACTCTCATAACCAACCTCAGTAATCACAACCTTCTTGTTATGAAGCAAAGAAAAATCCCTCATTTCCTGAACACGAGGAGCCCAGGCAGCTTCAAGCTCTGAAACAGAAGGGTTCATAGAAGAAGTCAAAGGAAAATAAGCATTCACACCAATAAAATCAACCAAATCCCACCAAGTAATGTTCTTGTACTCATCCCAATTAGCAGCATAAACAATCTGGCCAGAATAAACACCCCTGATATCACTGATAACAGAAGCCCACTCAGACCTGTGAGAAGTACCCTTCAACTCAGTGCCAATAACCAAAACATCAACACCCTTAAGCTCAGCAAACTCAGCATAACTTTTGATAAAATTAGTATAACTCGCAAACCAGGCAGACCAATCTGTTTCATTAGAAAAAGAAATATCACCCCTCCAACTGCCATCCAGCACGTCAACATGAGGCTTAAGCAAAGTCTTCATACCCAAAGACTTAGCCTTTGAAACAACATTAGCAAGAGCAGCATTAGTAGGAGTCTTGTTAAAACCCGGAGAAATAACAATCGAGTTTGTTGTATCCTGATACTGAGTAACAAGCAACGAGATTGATTCCACACCCAAGCTGTGCAGGCTTTCCAAAGTAGAAGAACACTTAGAAGACAAATAATCATTATACCACCAGGACGTCAGACAAACACCCTCATCCATAACACGATTCTTCCAAGTCTCATCACGCGAAAAAACAGGAGGCTTATGCACAGGCTCAGGAGGAAGAGAATCACTACTGCAACCAGCCAAAGCCAGAATACACGCACCAATAATCTTTTCAAGCCTTCCCATCGTTCACCAAAAAATATTTCACATAATCACTATATTTCTTGCACAAAGCCCCGTACAATGAGAAAATAGTCTCTGAACTTTTCGCAACAAGAGCATACTCAACACCAGGCTTTCCGAACATACGCCAAAACTCCATCTCATCCCTGTTCTCAGGCGTCCACACCTCCCCTTTATCATTAGTCATTTTAAGACTGCCCTCAGGCTCAATCCTCGCAGTCTCCCTCAAAGCAGCAAACAACTCATGCAAAGACCAAAAATTAACCTGCTTAAAAGTGAACCTGAACTCCCGCTCAGCAACATCATCAACGCCCATGATTTCCCTCCAAGAAACCTGCAAGCCTCTTCTCCAAAGACTTACAAGAATAAGGACCAGCCATACGCTCATTAAAAGGACCAGCCTCCCACAAATAATCAATATCCTCCTTAATGCAAACCCACTCCTCCCTCTCACCAACCCACAAAAAGAAATAATGCTCAACAGGAGCAGCACCACCAGGCTTTTTAACAGCAGCCCTCACTGCCCTGTATTTCTCATCAAACAAAACAGTATCCCTTGAAATATCAATAATACTGCTTTCATCCAAACTCAAGGGAGGCAATGAGCCATTCAAAGGAATGCTCACAACCTGCTCAGCAAGACTAAAAATGCCTTCAGCAGGACCCAAATCCCTCATGTTGAAGTTTTTCAGAAAAGCCTCTTTTGAACCATAAGGGCAGGAATAAGTAGGACCATCACAATCAGACATCTCAGAAAGATAACGGTAAGCAAACTGAACCTTAACCTCAATGCCACCCATAAACACAAGAAATACGAGGAGATATAATAATTTTACCTTACTTTAATCCCGAAAAAGTCCAACAATTGCTTTTTCGCCACAGCCCTTCGCTCAATAAGATCATTACCCTTCTTAAGCCTGTCAAGCCAGGAAGTGCCCAAGTCCATATGAGAAAAATTCTCC
>JBFYLW010000002.1:0-23934 GCA_041305185.1 Nanobdellota archaeon | reverse complement strand
TAACAATTCTCTCAGACGATTATCAACCTTAACGCCATGCTTCTGCAAGTCAACAAACAAGATATGATACAACTTTTTACCCTCATCATCAAGGTCTGTCAACAAAACAACCTCTTTAACCTTAGCTGCAACCTCTTCAACAACAGCAAACAATGGCTTCTTCAAATAAATAATATTGGAAATACCCAGAGCCTTCAAAGCACGAACATCCTTAGGACCCTCGACAATAACGAGCAGATTCCTGCTTTTAATATCATCCAACAACTCAAAAATCTCATCCCTCTCCATCACTGGACAAACACTAGGACAAGATATATAAATTATCATAACAAAAGACCAAAAGGGGATGGCAGACTACAAACAAATACACATAAGCACACTGCTCAAATACTACAAAAGAGCAGAAATACAGCAAGCACTAGTCCAAGCAGCAGAACACAAAGAAGTAGCAGTAAGCTACGGCGGAACAGGATACGGCAAAAGACCAGACGTTCTCAAATATCCAAAAGACGTGCTCGAAGCAGTAAAAACAGGAGCGACCAGCTTCCACTGCTCAGAAGAATTATGGAACAATCCATTACAGGTAACAACAGGAGCAAAACCAGAAGATTTGAATAATTTACGAATAGGATGGGACCTCATACTCGATATTGACTGCCCTGAACTGGAATACTCAAAAATCGCAGCAGACCTACTCGTACAAGCACTGCAGCATCACGGCATCAAAAACACTTCTGTAAAATTCTCAGGAAACCACGGTTTTCATATCGGAGTGCCATATGAAGCATTCCCAGAAACAGTCAACGGCAAACCAATCAAAGACTCATTCCCAGACGGACCAAGAAAAATAGCAATGTACCTGCAGGCGATGATAAAAGAACCACTGGCACAAAGATTATTGCAGGACAGCCCTGCAAAAATAGCAGAGAAAGTCAGGAAGACAGTAAGCGAAATAGTAAAAAACGGACAATTAGACGCGTTTTCCGTACTGTCTATAGATACCATATTGATAGCAACAAGACACCTGTACAGAATGCCATATTCATTAAATGAGAAATCCGGACTGGTAAGCGTCGTCATAAAACCAGAAGAAATACTGACATTCGACAAAAAAGAAGCAACACCGGAAAAAGTCATACCAAAAATGATTTACTTCGACAGAAGCAAGACAATACCGGGAGAAGCAAAAAAGCTCATAGTAAACGCATTTGACTACAAAACAAGCCAGGAAACACCACAAGAACTAAAAGAATTAACCGAGAAAAAAGAATACGCGCCAATAACAGAAGCAATACCAGAACAATACTTCCCACCATGCATACAACTAATATCACAAGGACTAAAAGACGGAAGAAAAAGAGCGCTGTTCACGCTGATAAACTTTCTAACATCCTGCGGATGGACCCATGAAATGGCAGAGAAATATCTGAACGACTGGAACAAAAAAAACGCAGAACCACTCAGAGAAGTGCTCATTCAAGGACAATTAAGATATCACAAAATGATGAAGAAAAAAGTATTACCTCCAAACTGCGACAATAAAGCATACATGGCAGACTTAGGAGTATGCAAGCCAGATGGATTTTGTTCAAAAGTAAAAAATCCAGTGAATTACGCAGTAGCAAAGCAAAGAATGATGGCGAGAAGAAAGGAAATATCAACGCCGAACAACTAGTCTGGAGAGGTTGCAGAATGACAACATTCTGCAACCACGCCAAAGCTAGCTTTGGCTGGGCTTTGGAATGCTCACATTCCAAAACCTTTATAAATAACCCCTATTGACGCAGGAATACTGACGAGCCTGAGAAGGAAATCCCAGTACAGTCGGTGCAAAGTGCACTACTTCTCACTGGGTCCGCAAAAGGCTAAGTCGGATTAACACGGTAAAGGGCATCGTGTTTTGCAAAGAAAAACAAACAGAGATAACAGTCTATGCCAAAATTAAGCCAACCGAAACGAGGAAGCCTGGAATACTGGCCGCGAAAACGCGCGGCAGACATAGTTGCACGAATAAGAACCTGGATGCCAAGCAAGGATACAAAACTCGTCGGCTTCGCAGCATACAAAGTCGGAATGACACACCTAATGGCTACCGACAACAGAACAACATCCCAAACAAAAGGGGAAGACATCCAAATTCCAGTAACAATCCTCGAATGCCCACCATTAAAAATTGCTTCCATTCTTCTATACACAAAAGATGCTTACGGCCTGCACGCCTCAGGACAAATAAATGCAGAAAAACTTGAAAAAGAAACGACGCGAAAAATAATAGCACAGAAAAAACCAATAAAACAACCAAACACTAAAAACATAGCAGAAGTAAGAATATTAGCATACACTCAGCCAAAACTAACAAGCATCGGCAAAAAAACACCAGAATTCTTCGAACTTGGAATAGGCGGAACAAAAACAGAAGAAAAACTCGCATTCGCACAAGGACTCCTAGGAAAAGAAATCAAGATAACAGATGTATTCAACGAAGGACAACTAGTAGATGTCACATCAATAACAAAAGGAAAAGGAGTACAAGGACCAGTCAAAAGATTCGGAATGGACATAAGAGCACACAAAAGCCAGAAAGCAAAAAGAGGACCAGGAAGCCTCGGACCATGGCACGGACCAAGAACGTACAGAATAGGACATGCAGGACAGATGGGCTACCAACAAAGAATGGACAGGAACAAACAAATAATCAAAATAGGCGATGACGCAACAAAAATCAACGCAAAAGGAGGATTCCTAAGATACGGATTTGTAAAAAACTCATACTTACTAATCAAAGGCAGCGTGGGAGGACCACCAAAAAGACTCATAACATTATCAATTCCACGACTTATCATAACAAAACTGCCAAAAGAACCACCACAAATAGTATACACGAGCACGAGCTCAAAACAATAAAATGGAACTAAAAATAATCAGCAAAGAAAACAAGGAAGCAGGAAAACAAAAAATGCCTGCACAATTCGAAGAAGAAATCAGATTAGACTTAATCAAAAGAGCTGTCGAAGCAATAGAAGCAAACAAAAGACAGCAGTATGGAGCAGATCCCAGAGCAGGAAAAAAACAAGCAGCAAGACTAAGCAGAAGACGAAGAGACTACAAAGGCTCATACGGCAAAGGATTGAGCAGAGTGCCCAGAAAAACAATGACGAGAAGAGGAATGCAAATGATATGGGTAGGAGCATTCGCACCCGGAACAGTAGGAGGAAGAAGAGCATACCCGCCAACATCAGAACACATATTCTCCCAAAAAATCAATGACAAAGAAAGAAAAAAAGCAATCAGAAGCGCCCTTGCAGCAACACTCGACAAGAAAATCGTTGAGCAAAGAGGCCACAAAACACCAGCAAACTACCCATTCATACTCGAAACAGAGATTGAAAACATCACAAAAACAAATGATTTAATGAAAATCATTGAAAAACTTGGATTGACAGAAGAATTAGAGCGAAGCAAATCAAACATAAGAGCTGGAAAAGGAAAAATGAGAGGAAGACCGCACAAAACAGCAAAAGGAATCCTACTGGTAGTAAGCGGAAAATGCAACGCGCTCAAAGCAGCAAAAAACATACCAGGAGTAGACGTAACAGAAGTCAACCACATAAACACAGAAGCACTCGCACCAGGAACACACGCAGGAAGACTCACCCTTTACACACAAGCAGCAATACAAAAAATCGACAAGGAGAATCTGTTCGTATGATGGACGCACATATAACAATCAAATATCCACTGGCAACTGAAAAAAGCATCAGACTCCTCGAATCAGAAAACAAACTGGTCTTTGCAGTAGATAAGAAAGCAACAAAACAAGACATCAAAAAAGCAGTTGAAGAATTATTCAAAGCAAAAGTAACAGCAGTAAACACGTACCACGCAGTAACAGGAGAAAAAAGAGCATACGTCACACTCTCAAAAGAAACACCAGCGATAGACATCGCAACAACACTGGGGATAATGTAAATGGGCAAATCACTAATACAGCAGGCAAGAGGAAAAGGCGGACCAGCATACCGCGCAAAAAGTTTCAGCTATGCAGGAGAAGCCAAACTCAGAAAAGAAACAAACACCCTAGTAAAAGGAACAGTCAAAGACATAATAAAATGCCCAGGACACACAGCACCACTCATAAAAATAAAATTTGAAGACGGAATAGAGTGCCTAATGCCTTCACCAGAATTCATAAAAATAGGAGACGTACTCCAAGCAGGACCGGGAGGAGAAATCAACCCGGGAAACACGCTCAAACTAAGAGAAATACCCGAAGGAACACCAGTATTCAACATTGAAGCACAACCAGGAGATGGAGGCAAATTCTGCAGAACATGCGGGTCAGCAGCAAGAATACTTGTGAAAACAGAAAGCTTTGCAACAATACAATTACCAAGCAAAAAAGAAAGAACGTTCGGACTCGAATGCAGAGCATGCATAGGAATAATAGCAGGAGCAGGAAGACTTGAAAAACCCATGCTCAAAGCAGGAGTACAGCATTTCAGAAAAAGAATGACAAACAAAAGGTGGCCAAACCCAAGCGCAGCAGCACAAAACGCAGTAGACCACCCATACGGAAACAAGAGAACAAGCAGAAAAGCAAAGAACAAATCAGTAGGACATTTCGCTCCACCAGGAAGAAAAGCAGGAAAACTGTGGCCAAAGAGCACAGGAAGGCACAAGTGATAATATGGCAAAAGAATTTATTTTTCACGGAAAAAGCGTACAAGAAGTAATGAAGATGAGCATAGAGGAATTCGCAAAGCTAGTTCCATCAAGAGAAAGACGCAAAATAAAACGAGGATTCACCGAGATAGAGAAAAAACTCCTCGAAGACATAAAATCAAACCCGAAAGACATCAAAACACACGCAAGAGACATGATAATACTCCCAGAAATGATAGGAAAAACCATAAAAGTATACAATGGAAAAGAATGGACACCAGTAATAGTACAAGCAGAAATGATATCACACAGACTGGGAGAATTCTCACTTACAAGAAAACAAGTCAAACACAGCGCTCCAGGAATCGGAGCAACAAGAAGCAGCGCATCGCTGTCGGTGAGATAAATGGCATTCAAATACTCAACAACAATGACAGAAAACAGCGCGAAAGCAGCAGGAGTAGGACTAACAATCTCACGCAAACAAAGCGTACAAATCTGCCAGGCAATAAGAGGAATGAACGTGCAAAAAGCAAAAAAATACCTCGAAGATGTCATAGCGCTCAAAAGACCAATTCCATACACGAAAAACACAACAGACGCAGGACACAAAGCAGGAATGGCAGCAGGAAAATACCCAATAAAATCATCGGAAAAAATACTCAACCTGCTAAAAAGCGCAGAAGCAAACGCACAATTCAAAGGATTAAGCACAGGAAACCTAATCATCAGGCACGCACTCGCGCATAAAGGACCCTCGACAAGAAGGTATGGAAGAAAAAGCATGAAAGCAAAAAGCACACACGTAGAACTTGTAGTTGAAGAGGTCAAGAAATGATTGAACGCAAATTCATCGCAGAAAAACTGAAAGAACACCAGATACAAGAGTTCATATCTGAAACACTCAAAAACGTAGGCCACAGCCACACAAAACTTATGAGAACACCATTAGGAGAAAAAATAGTCATTTACGCAAGCAGACCAGGACTGGTTGTAGGAAGAAAAGGAGAAAACATCAAAAAACTCACAAACACACTCAAGAAAAAATTCAACCTAGAAAATCCGCAAATAGAGATAGCAGAAGTCGAACAACCAAATCTTGACGCGCAAATAGTCGCAGAAAGAATTGCCAGCACCATAGAGCGCTTCGGAATAAACAAGTTCAAAGCGATAGGACACAAAACAATGCAAGACGTCATGAACGCGGGCGCCCTCGGAATAGAAATCATAATATCAGGAAAAGTACCAAGCCAGAGAGCGAAAAGCTGGAGATTCTACCTAGGATACCTGAAAAAAAGCGGACACATATCAGATGACGAAATCAAAAGAGCACACGCTTACTGCATAATGAAAACAGGAGAAATAGGAGTAAAAGTGGCCATAATGAGCCCCCAAACAAAACTTCCAGATGATATTGAAATCAAAAATCCCGAACAGAAAACAGAGGAAAAGAAATGAAGATTAAAGAACTGCGCGGGCTCGGACAACCAGAACTTAAACAGAAAATGAACGAATTATACAAGGAACTCATGAAAGACAACGCCCAAGTAGCAATAGGAACAATACCGAAAAATCCAGGAAAACTCAGACTTGCAAAGAAAACAATCGCGAGAATAAAAACAATCCTCGCGGAGGTACAGAAAAAAATATGACTGTATGTGTCACGTGCGGCCTGCCAAAAGAACTTTGCGTTTGCGAGAGCATCGCCAAAGAAAGCCAAAAGATAATCGTGCGCATTGAAGCAAAAAAATTCAACAAGATGTACACCGTCATTGAAGGGATCGACGAAAAAGAAATCGATCTCGAACAGCTCGCCAAAAAGCTGAAAGCGAAACTGGCATGCGGCGGAACAATCAAGGACAACAGAATCGAGCTTCAAGGCGAACACAAACAAAAAGTCAAGCAAGTGCTCATCGAAGCGGGATTCGCACCGGAGACCATCATAGTCAAGTAGCACAGGTACGGAAGGTATCTATGCTCATCACGCAGAAACGTGCCAATAATCAAGGGTGAAAAATGCAAACCATCAGAACGAGAGGAAGAACATTCACAGGAATCGTGTTAGAGGCAAAAATGCAGTCAACAGCAATAGTAGAATGGCCCAGAAGAAAATACGTAACAAAATATGAGAGATATGAAAAATTGAGAACAAGAATCAAAGCCCACAATGCAATCGATGCAAAGAAAGGAGACATAGTCAAAGTAATCGAATGCAGACCAATAAGCAAAACAAAACATTTCACAATCACAGAAAAAATCGGACACGAAAAACTATTCGAAGCGAAACAAGAATTAATGGAAGAATCAAAAGTCAAACACGAAGAGGAAGAAAATGAAAGCGCTTAAAGCAAGCATAACAAGAGGACTGCCCCACACTGCGAACGTAAACGCATGCGACAACAGCGGAGCAAGAATACTCAGAATAATAGGCATCAAAAATGCAAAAACAGTCAAGGAAAGAAAACCCTCAGCAGCCATAGGAGACCAGGTAGCATGCTCAGTCGTAGAAGGAAAACCAGAAATAAGAAAAACCGTAGTCATGGCGATCATCGTAAGACAAAAAATGCCTTACCGAAGACGGGACGGCACCAGAGTAAGATTCGAGGATAATGCAGCAGTTGTAATAAAAGACGAACTGGGAAACCCAAAAGGCACAATGATAAAAGGACCAATAGCAAAAGAAGTAGCAGAAAGATGGCCATTAGTTGCTAAAATAGCGAGCAGCATAATATGAACTGGAACACAAACTGGACAGGAAGCAGGAAGCCAAGAAAACAGCGCAATTACGTACGCAACGCGCCACTGCACGTAAAAACCACCCTGCTCGGAAGCCACTTATCAAAAGAACTCAGACTGAAACTAAAACAAAGATCACTAAGAGTAAGAAAAGGCGACAAAGTCAAAGTAATGAGAGGACAGCACAAAGGCAAAACCGGAACAGTAGACAGAATCAACACAAAAAGAATGAAAGTATACATCACCGGAGTGGAATTCATAAAGAAAGACGGAAGCAAAGCAATGTACCCAATCCAACCATCTAATTTGATGATACAGGAATTACAAACAGACAAACGCAGACTAACGCAACGCGAAGGTGAACAGAAATGAGCAAACATCTGAAAGCATATGCGGCGCCGAAAAGCTGGACAATCCTACGAAAAGCAAACAAATGGATATTAAGACCACTGCCCGGAGCCCACCCGCTCAAAAGAGCAATGCCAATCGGACTGCTACTAAAACAACTCGAATGCGGAAAAACAACACGGGAAGCGAAAAAAATACTAAATGACAAAGCAGTAACCGTAAATGGAAGAATCATAAAAGATGTACACACAAGCGTAGGATTCATAGATGCAATCAGCATCAAACCCGATAAACATCTGCGATGCACAATAGACAAGAAAGGCAGACTCCAATTCATAAACGCACCACAAGAAGAAATGAACAAGATATTATGCAAGATAATAAACAAAACAACCGTAAAAAAAGGAAAAACGCAACTAAACCTCTCAAACGGAACAAACATACTTGCAGAAAAAGGAGCATACGCCACAGGAGACACACTCCTAATTGAAACGCCATCACACAAAATCATAGAGCACATACCATTCGCAAAAGGAAACCTGACATTCATAACAGGAGGAAGGCACATTGGAACAGTGGGAAAAATAGAAGAGATCAAAGATGACAAAGTCTGGTGTTCGAAAGACAAAGAAAAAGTCGAAACCGTGAAAGAATTCGCATTCATAATCGGCAAAGACAAGCCGATAATAAGAATATGAACCTAATGCAACAACCGAGGATAGAGAAAGTAACGCTGAACGTAGGCGCTGGAAAGGAACAAAGCAGGCTAGAAAAAGGAATAGCCGTACTAAAAATGATAACAGGGATTGAGCCAATGAAAACAGTAACAAGCAAAAGAATCCCAACATGGGGATTGAGACCCGGACTTCCAATAGGATGCAAACTCACGCTAAGAAAAAACAAAGCAGTAGAAGTACTAAAAAGACTTCTTGAAGCAAAAAACAAAAAACTCCAGCCATCACAATTCGATGAAGCAGGCAACATAAGCTTCGGAATACATGAATACATCGACATACCAGGAGTAACTTACGATCCAAAAATAGGAGTACTGGGACTACAAGTATGCGTAACACTGGAAAAACCAGGATACAGAATAAAAAGACGCAGAATAGAACCCAGAAAAATATCAAAAAAACACACAATAAGCAAAGAAGAAGCAATGACATTCATGCAGAAAAACTTTGGCGTAAGTGTAGGTGAACAAGCATGACAACAAGCGATTGGAAAAAAGTATTCAAACAACTAAAAGCAAAACCCATTAAAATGAAAAAATACATCAAACACAACGCGCCAAAACAAAGAAAGACAGGACTAGGCATCAAAAGATGCATAAGATGCGGAAGATATGGGGGACATATCTCAAAATACGGCCTGGAACTATGCAGATGCTGCTTTAGAGAAGTAGCAACAAGCATCGGATTCAAAAAATACAGCTAGGAGGAAATATGTTAAATGATCCATTAGCAAACGTGCTTTCGGCAATCCTAACCCACGAAAAAACGGGAAAGAAAGAATTACTTGTACATCCAGTAAGCAAAA
Source organism: Nanobdellota archaeon (assembly GCA_041305185.1). Classification (GTDB taxonomy): domain Archaea; phylum Nanobdellota; class Nanobdellia; order Woesearchaeales; family ARS49; genus CABMGU01. Next base: position 14,649 of record JBFYLW010000002.1, on the reverse strand, counting down.
CCATCAGAAGAGTGCTGGCAATCATGCAAGAACGAGGATATCTAGGAGCGCTGGAAGAAATGAGCGAAAGCAGAGGAGGATTCGCAAAACTCAACCTCCTGGGAAACCTAAACAGCTGCGGAGTCATCAAGCCAAGATTCGCAATCAAAGCAGCAATGTTCCAAAAATTCGAAAAACGATTCCTGCCAGCAAACGGAGTGGGAATACTGATATTAAGCACGCCGCACGGATTCATAACACACGAGCAGGCAAGAGAAAAAGGAATAGGAGGAAGGCTGATAGCCTACTGTTACTAATGAAAATATCAATGGAACGAGAGATAGAATTGCCGAGCGGAATAACGGCAACAATGACCAAGAACTCAGTAACAATAAAAGGAAAAGTAGAACTCACACGCAAAATAAACGACCCACTCGTAAAAATCAAAACAGAAAACAACAAAATAACGCTCACCTGCAAGAAAGGAACAAAACGACAAAAACGAATGATGAACTCATTCGCAGCACACATCAAAAACATGATAGAAGGAGTACAAAAACCATTCCAATACAGGCTGAAAGTATGCAGCGGACACTTCCCAATGAACGTATCAACAAGCGGAAACCAGCTAATAATAAAGAACTTCCTGGGAGAAAAAAGCCCAAGAACACTCACACTCAAACAAGGAACAACAGTCAAAATAGAAGGAGACCAAATACTCGTAGAAAGTCATGACAAAGACCTCGCAGGAGCAATGGCAAGCGACATAGAACTGCTAACCTCAAAATCAAACAAGGACCTAAGAGTATTCCAAGATGGAATCTACATAACAGAAAAAGCAGGAAAGAAGGTATTTGAACAATGACAAACCAAAAACTACTCGAACTAAGAAAACAATGCAACAAAAGAAGACCAGAGTTCAAACCTCAAGATATACAAAAACGCCGGGAAATCAAACGAGGCAGATGGCGAAAACCAAAAGGAATGCACAGCAAAATGCGAGACGGAGTCTGGGGAAGACCAGTACTTGTAGGCACCGGCTACAGAGGACCGGCAGAAGTAAGAGGACTACACATAAGCGGACTAATACCAAAACTAGTACACAATCCAGAACAAATAGCAGAACTGAATGCCAAAACACAAGGAATAATACTAGGACACATCGGAGACAAAAAGAAAATAATGGTATTGAATGCGTGCAAACAAAAAGGAATCACAATCCTTAATGTAAAAAATACCGACGAAATGATAAAGAAACTCACAGATAAAATCACAACCCGAAAAGAAGCAAAACAAAAAACTGCAAAAACAAAAGAAGAAAAAACAAAACAAAAAACTGCAGTAAAACCGAAAGAAGAAGCTCCTAAAACCAAAGAAGAAGAAAGAAAAGAAGCAGAAAAAATACTCATGACAAAGGAATAAAAATGGAACTACAAAGAAGACTTGCGGCAAATGCACTCAAATGCGGGGAAAACCGAATAAAGTTCGACCCGGAGAAACTGGCAGAGATAAAAGAAGCCATAACCACGTTCGACGTACAGAGACTCATCAACAAAGGCATAATAAGAAAAGAACAAATAAAAGGAATCAGCAACGCAAGATCCAAAAAAATACAATCACAAAAACGAAAAAACAGACAAAAAGGACACGGTTCGAGAAAAGGAAAAGCCACAGCAAGAAGAAACCTGAAAACAAAATGGGTAACAAGCGTAAGAGCACAAAGAGCATTCATAAAAAAGATACGCGCAAGCCAGCTAATTGACAAAGAAGGATTCAGAACACTCTACACAAAAGTAAAAGGCGGATTTTTCAGAAGCACAAAACACATCAAAATATATCTTAAAGAACAAGAGATGATTAAGAGGAAATAAATGGCAAACATCACTTCAGTACCATACAGAAGAAAATTATGCGGAAAAACAGATTACAAAAAACGCATGAAATTATTATTAGGCAATAAACCAAGACTAACGATAAGAAAAAGCCTGAAACACATAAACCTTCAACTGATAGAATTCCAGCCAAAAGGCGACAAAATACTCTTCACAGCAAACTCAAAAGAACTGGAAAAACACGGATGGAAAGCTGGCACAGGAAACACAAGCGCAGCATACCTGACCGGAATGCTGTTAGCCAGAAAAGCCAAGAAAAAAATTGTCTGCGTACTCGATATAGGACAATACACCAGCGTCAAAGGAAATATCGTGTATGCAGCTGCACAAGGAGCAATCGATGGAGGACTCCAACTGCCACTATCAAAAGAAGTAGTACCCAACATGCAAAGAATAAGAGGAGAACACATATCACAATACGCAAAAAAACTGAAAGAAAACAAGGAAAAGTATGAAAAACATTTCAGCAAATACCTTAAAGCAAACTTAGACCCTGAAACACTCCCAAAACATTTTGACACAATCAAAAACACAATAGGTGCACAATGACTGAAGTAAAACACGAAGAAGAAGAAAAACTTGAAGTTGAAAAGGATGTAATCACGGAAATCCCTGAAATAGAAGCAGAAACAAAACCTGAAATCAAGATAGACATAGAAAGCTGGAATCCAAAAACAGAACTAGGCAGGAAAGTCAAAGCAAGAGAGATAACCGAATTAGACACAATACTTGACAAAGGACTTCCAATCCTGGAAGACCAAATAGTAGACATGCTGATGCCGAACACACAAACAGAACTCCTCATGATAGGACAAAGCAAAGGAAAATTCGGAGGAGGCTCAAGAAGAATATTCAAACAAACACAAAAGAAAACACCAGAAGGAAACAAACCAAGCTTTGCATGCATGGCAGTAGCAGGAAACTCTGACGGCTACGTAGGAGTAGGATACGGAAAAAGCAAAGACACAGTACCTGCAAGAGAAAAAGCAATCAGAAACGCCAAACTCAACTTGTTCAAGATAAGAAGAGGAGCAGGAAGCTGGGAAGACGCGACAAGCGAGCCGCACAGCATACCATGGACAGTAGAAGGCAAATGCGGTTCTGTGAGACTCATACTCATGCCAGCACCAAAAGGAAAAGGACTCGTTGTAGAAAAAGAATGCGCAAAAATACTCAAACTGGCAGGAATAGAAAATATTTACAGCAAATCATTCGGACAATCAAGATCAAAAGCAAACATGGTAGAAGCATGCATAAAAGCACTAAAAAAACTAAGCACGTTCAAACCAAGACCAGAAGGAATCAAAGCAGTCTACATGATTGAAGGAAGAAAACCATGAAAATAGCAATAATAAGAGTACGCGGAGAGGCTAGAAAGCCAAGACCAGTAACAGACGCATTTAGAATGATGGGCTTAAACAAGAAAAACCATTGCGCAGTCCTAGAAGAAACACCAAGCCTGAAAGGAACACTACAAATAATTGAACCATTCGCAACATGGGGACCAGTAGATGAGAAAACATTAACGGCACTGAAAAAGAAAGGAGACAAAACATTTGCGCTCAGCCCCCCAAGAAAAGGATACGGAAGAAAAGGAATCAAAATGCCGTTTAAAAAAGGCGGAGCATACGGAAACAGAGCAGAAAAAATCAATGATTTACTCACGAGGATGATGTAAAGTGGTAGCAAAACGCAAAAAGAAATCACGCAGACTGCAGGGAACGCACGGATGGGGAAGAAATAAACACCGCAACTCAGGCGCAAAAGGCGGATACGGAATGGCAGGAACAGGCAAAAAAGCAGACACAAAAAAACCATCAATCTGGGATAAAGATTACTTCGGAAAACACGGATTTGTAAACAAGAATGCAAAAGAAATAAACGCAATAACAGTCAGAGATGTAGACGAAAAAATACCTAACTGGCTTAAAACAAAACAAGCAACCCTGGAAGCAGGCATAATAGTCATAGATTTAAAAAAACTCGGATACGATAAACTTTTAGGAACTGGAAAAATAACCAAAAAAACAAAAATCACCGTAGCAAAAGCATCACCAAACGCTGCAGAAAAAATCAAGGCAGCAGGAGGAGAGCTGGTGAATAAATGAGTTTTACAGACAAAATACTTACAAACCTTCCAGAAGTCACCCGTCCAACACAAAAAAAGCTTTCATTCAAAGAAAAGCTCAAATGGACAGGCATAATATTAGTTTTATTCTTTATATTGGGGCTGGTACCACTGTTCGGACTCGGACAAAACGCACTACAAAGATTCGAACTACTATCAATCATTCTAGGAGCAAGCTTCGGAAGCATAATATCACTAGGAATCGGACCAATAGTCACAGCAAGCATCGTACTACAACTGTTGAACGGAAGCGGACTAGTCAAATTCGACCTGACCAAAAAAGAAGGAAAACAAAGATTCCAAGGAATACAAAAAATATTATCAGTATTCTTTGTCATATTTGAATCAGCAATCTACGTGTTCATGGGAGGACTAGCACCACCAGAAGCATTCGCAGGAACATTCATGTACTTCCAACTGGAATTACTGCTGATATTCCAACTGATTCTGGGAGGAATACTAATCATGTTCATGGATGAAGTCACCACGAAATGGGGCTTTGGCTCAGGAATCTCACTATTCATCGCTGCAGGAGTCTCACAATCATTATTCATCAGAATATTATCACCATTACCCTCACCAACAAACCCAAGCATAGCAACAGGAGCAATACCAGCACTATTCCAAAGCTTATCAGCAGGAGACCCACAAACAGCAATGCTAATGATAGCAGGAATACTGTCAACAGTACTCATATTCGTAATAGCAGTCTACTCACAAGCAATGAAAGTAGAAATACCACTATCATTCGGAAGAGTAAGAGGACACGGCATAAGGTGGCCATTACACTTCATTTATACTTCAAATATTCCCGTCATCCTGATAAGCGCATTACTGGCAAACGTACAACTATGGGCAAGACTCCTGCAAAACTGGGGACTACCACTATTAGGAACATTCTCAGGAAACTCGCCAGCATCAGGATTTGTGTACTGGATAACACCGCCAGACATAGTAGGAAGCCTCATAAAAGGAGGACTTGCAATCTCAACAATACTACAAGGACTAGCATACATAATATTCATGGTAGTAGGAGCAGTCATATTCTCATGGTTTTGGGTGCAAACAAGCGGAATGGATGCAAGAAGCCAAGCAAAACAAATCATGGCATCAGGATTACAGATTCCAGGATTCAGAAAAGATGAAAGAGTACTGGAAAGATTATTGCAAAGGTACATCGGACCACTCACGATAATGGGCGCAATAGCAGTAGGATTACTCGCAGGACTAGCAGACATCAGCGGATGCCTAACAAACGGAACCAGCCTACTACTGTCAGTCATGATAGTCTACAGGTTATATGAAGATATAGCAAGACAACACCTGATGGACATGAACCCCATGCTGCGCAAATTTATGGGAGGATAAATGTTTGACGTATTTCTAGACAAAACATTCGGATTCATGCTAAACTGGCCACCAATGTACTCAATACTCCTAATATCCGCAGCAATCTCAATACTAATGGTTGTTATCTACAAATACTTCACAAACCAAACAGAAATGAAACAAATAAAGGAACAACAAAAAGAATACCAGAAACAAATGAAGGAAACAAAAGACACTGACAAATTAATGAAAATACAAAAAGAAGCAATGAGCCTGAACATGAAATACATGGGCAAAAGCATGAAGCCCACCCTGATAACATTCATTCCAATACTGCTAATCTTTGGCTGGATGAACGCACACTTCGCATACGAACCATTAATGCCAGAACAGGAATTCAACATGACTGTGACACTGGCAAAAGAAATCGAAGGAAACATAACCATAAACGTTCCAGAAGGACTAGAAATAATCGGCGAAAACACAAAAGAAATAACCGGCAGGCAAGCCGAATTCACACTAAAAGGAAAAGAAGGCGAATACTTCGCAACACTATCAAGCAATGGACAGGAAATAGACAAAAAAATTATTATTACAACAGAAAGAAAATACGCAACAACACCAGAAAGCTACAAGAGCGAGGTATTCAAAACAGTCAGCCTGGGAAATAAGCCATTAAAGGTCATCTGGATACTAAGCTGGATATGGATATACATCATCTCAGCAATCATATTCAGCACAGTACTGAGAAAAGTAATGAAAGTGTATTAATTTCCATATTTAAAATAATTCATTCTTATCGACGATATGACCACTTCAGTATATAAATCACAAAGTATTTAAATAGGCATTTAAAAACAATACATATTGGGGGGATTAAAATGGCAAAGAAAGCAAAGGAAACTTCTCAACGAGAAATCAAGGTTGTAAACATAGTAGTAAGCGCATCACTCGGACACGACATACCCTTAGAAAAAATGGCAGCAACCCTGTCAAATACAGAGTATAATCCGGAACAATTCCCAGGACTCGTCATAAGAATAAAAGAGCCAAAAACATCAGCTTTGATATTCAGCTCAGGCAAAATAGTATGCACAGGCGCACGCACCATGGCGAACGTACACGAGAGCATCAGAAAAATAATCAAATCACTTGAAAAAATCAACGTCAAAATCAAAGACTTCCCGGAAGTCAAAATCCAAAACATCGTCGCTGCAGGAAGCGTAGGAATGGACCTGAACCTGAACGTTTTGGCTATGAAGCTAGAAAACACAGAATACGAACCAGAGCAATTCCCAGGACTAGTGTACAAACTACCAGAACAAAAAGCAACATTCCTACTGTTCTCAAACGGAAAAGTAGTCTGCACAGGAACAAAATCAGAAGAAGAAGTAAACCTAGCACTAGACAAGCTGATTGAGAATTTGAAAAAGGTTAAGCAAAAGTAAATTCTATTTTTTATTTTTCAGCATTATTATTCGCTACGCTCAAGAGAGACTGTCTTTCTGGAAAAAACTAGCATATCTATCATAGAAAAAAACCAAACAATCTTGAGAATTATCTCTGTGCAAATAATCCCATAAACTATCCTTGTTTAATGATTTCATGCTTATTACCTCCTCATATTTTGTTACTATTCTTTGATTCCGAAATTACCTCATTAATATTTTCGGTACTCAACTCCCGACTGTATCGGTCACCAAATAATAGCCTATTATAACCATTATCCTTGAATTTCATTTTTCTGCCTCTAAACCCCAGCAAATTATGTCTGAAGCAGCCGGAATACTATGGTGCTTTTCCCAGAATTCAACTCTTTGATTTTTTAGAGAAAGCTCTTGTTCATTTATGGTTTTTCTACCTACCAATCCACCACACTCATATTCTTTTTCCCCGATAAACCATCCCCCCTTTGACTGTATCATTTTATTCACACCCCCCTGTTTTTTTAATAAATATTCAAAAATTTCCGTATATCTTCAAAGCTAAATCTTTGAAAAATAAACAGAATATTGATCTTCATCACGCGTTTTGTTCTGAAGATTTTTCATTTCCATCACCCCTGATTGTTAAAATACAAATTAGGGCGGATTATCAATAATCCACTCCCGCCCTAAAATTGCCTGTTTTTTTCTATTTACATCACCCCATTTTCTTTAACCATTCTTTTCGCTTGGTTTCCCACAAAAAGGACATATGCATGTAAGTCCGACAAGTTTTGCCTCGTCTTTAATCTGCTTCTTACAATGCTTACATATAGTGGTCCTAATTGTCTTAACCATACATCCGTTAAGGAGGATAACTATAATTACCCACGGCAGTAGAAATTAACCGAACGGTCCTAGAAAGTTGTTATTAATCCAAGAAAAATTCATTTGTACTGAGTTCTTTTTTATCAAGAATTATGTTTAACAAACCAATGTTACTTTCTTTAATAATTCTATCCACGGAAAATGGATAGACGTGCACTATTTCAATCTCTTTAGAATATTTTGCCTGCAATTTCATAAGGTACCTGTCTTTATCCTCTATATTCCTAAACCCCAGAACCAGCAGGTGAGATATGCTTGATTCAGGAATACGATAAGAAAGTATCACTTGCGGAATTTTTCTTATCCTTTCTAAAATTTTTTCCTCTGAATACTTTTCCCAGGCATACTGCGTGAATTTTATGCCAAGAACAACCAAAGTCTCTATTCCGACTTTTTTGAAATCAATTATCGGCATATATCCTTTAATAATTCCTATTTGTTCGAGTTTGTGCCTGATCTTAAAGATTGCCTGCTGAGAAAGCCCCATTTTTTCAGCAATCTGTGAATCCGGAATTTTAGCATGTTCTATAATTTTTTTCAGCACTGTTTGTTCGTTCTTTGTTAATTTTGGGAAATGAAGATTGGGTTTTTTCATATCAAAACTGAAGCTTACACTTTATATAAATGTTCTTACGGTTTATGCTCGACAATACAAACAGAAGTAAATTCTATTTTTTATTTTTCAGCAGTTCTATTCGCTACGCTCGTTAGACACTCCTCACTCTGTGCTCCTAAGTCTCTTATGTCGCGCGAGTTCGTCGAGAACGATAGCTTCCTACAACATACTCACTAAAAGGAAACGGAGTCTCATAACCTGCAGCTCTAAATAATTCACGCGCTCTTTTTCCATCAAGCGCGCCCTCAAGAGAAATTCTTTTTCTAAATATTAACTCACCATGACCAGAATGAGACAGAGAAATCCCTGTCTTTACATCGGAAACACGCATCATACAAACAGTAATAAATCTCTCAGCATCTTCATCAGTATGAAACAAACCTCTATGAATCCGAATACGCCCGGTTCTTCTATAGAAATCAATAAGCCTTAAAGCAGAAGCACATCTTTCTTGTTCAAATTTATCAGAAGAATCCGGAATTAATCTACCCTCACACACACTTAGACCAGCGTGACCCCAGCTTGGACAACTGGCATCATACAAAACCAGTGCTGGAACAACAGGTGGTTCTTCAGGTTCAACACGCGGCTTCGGTTTATATTCGGGCTCACTAGCTTCAGGCTCACGCGCACCAGTACCCATAGTGGAATAAATAGGCATAAAAACACCGATTAAGCACCAGATTAAAAGCTTTATTGTAATAAAACACCAAAAACATTTTATGCCCTTCCCGACGATAATCTCCACAGGAAACGGCAGGGTATATAACTATACCACCACAAACCTTTTTAAGCATCCTCCAATCATTAAACTAGGGGAAATGGACGCTACAACCTTAATCGCAAAAGCGCAAGAGTTTCTTGAGAAAGCATACTACGACCAGATACTTGAAAGAATAAGAAAAGGAGAAAAAAGCCTCACAGTAGAATTCAACCGGCTAGCACAACACGATCCGGAAATAGCAGACCTGTTGCTGGACCAGCCAGAAGAAGTCCTCAAAGCAGCAGAACTAGCAGTAGAACAACTAAACATCGGACAAACAGTAAAAGGATTCATACTCAGATTCAGAGGACTCCCTGCAAGCGCACAAATAATGATAAGAGAGATAAGAAGCAAAAACCTAAACAGACTATATGGATTCCAAGGAGTGGTCAGAAACAAAAGCGAAGTAAGACCACAAGTGGCAGCAGCAAAATTCGAATGCCCAAGCTGTGGAAACACACATTCTATACTTCAGCTGGACAGCAAATTCCAAGAGCCAACAAGATGCAGCTGCGGAAGAAAAGGCAAATTCAAGCTGGTAAGCAAAGAATTAGTAGACGCGCAAATGATGGTGCTGGAAGAAGTACCAGAACAACTCGAAGGCGGAGAACAACCAAAAAGAATGAACGTCCTGCTGAAAAATGATTTAGTATCACCTCTAACAGAGAAAAGAACAAACCCAGGAGCAAGAGTAGCAGTAACAGGACAAGTAAAAGAAGTCCCAATATTCCTAAGAACCGGAGGACAAAGCACGAAATTCGACTTGTTCATAGAAGCAAACCAATTAGAAGGCGTGGAAGAAGACTACAGCGAAATAAACATCTCACCAGAAGAACTAAAAAAAATCAAAGACATAGCAACAGATCCAAACTCTGCCAAGAAAATAATCAGTTCAATGGCACCAAGCATTTACGGACACGACAAAATCAAAGAAGCAATGGCACTCCAACTAATGGGCGGAGTCAGAAAAAAAAGAGATGACGGCGTAGTAACAAGAGGAGACATACACATGCTATTAGTAGGAGACCCAGGAGCGGCAAAATCGCAAATGCTCAAAAGAATGCAATTCGTAGCACCAAAAGCAAGATATGTAACAGGAAAAGGAGCGAGCGGAGCCGGACTATCAGCAGCAGTAGTCAAAGACGAATTTCTACAAGGATGGAGCCTAGAAGCAGGAGCACTAGTACTAGCAAACAAAGGCGTATGCTGCATAGACGAAATGGACAAAATGACATAAGAAGACGGATTGGCTATGCACGAAGCACTAGAACAACAAAGCGTAACCATCAGCAAAGCAAACATCCAAGCATCATTACGATGTGAAACAACAGTACTTGCTGCAGCAAACCCGAAATTCGGCAGGTTTGACCCCTATGACCTTATCGCAAACCAAATCAATCTGGCGCCAACACTCATCAACAGATTTGACTTAATATTCCCAATCAAAGACATGCCAGACCCTACAAAAGACGAAAAAATGGCACAATTCATTCTAGAACTGCACAAAAATAACGTGGAAAAACCAGAAATAGAAACGAAAATGCTAAGAAAATACTTTGCATACGCAAGACAAAATGTCTTCCCAAAACTAACAGATGCAGCAATAGAAGAACTAAGAGAATACTATCTCAAAATGAGAGCAACAGCAGGAGGAAGCGGAGTCAGAGCAGTACCAATATCAGCAAGACAGCTGGAAGCACTCGTAAGATTGTCGGAAGCAAACGCAAAACTAAGACTAAGCGACAAAGTACTAAAAAAAGACGCAAAAAAAGCAATAGAAATAATGGATTACTGCCTGCGACAAGTAGCATTCGACGAAAAAACCGGACAATTCGACGTCGACAGATTATCAGAAACACCTGCAAGCACAAGAAACAAATTAATCATACTAAAAGAACTCGTACAGGAACTTGAAGCCAAGGTCGGCAAAACAATACCGGTAGAAGACCTCATAAAAGCCGCAGGAGAAAAAGACATAACAGAGGCAGAAGCAGAAGAAATAATACAAAAACTAAAACGCTCAGGAGACATATTTGAACCAAGAAGAGGATTCATCAGCAGAATTTAGCTCTGAGGCAAGCTCGCTTTCAAAGAATTAATCTCAGCCAAGGACAAACAAGAATTCTTCATATAAGAATTAGTAATTTCAGAACAAACAGAAAAATCATTCTTATAAGAAAAAGGAATATAACAAGAATCACGAATATCATCACTGATAATACGAGCACAAGGCTCCTTGCTATCAGCAGATTCAGAGACAACATTCAAACAACCATCAATCAAAACACGCTGAGCCATAGTATCACAAGCCTCCATAGCCTTAGGAAGATTAGAAGACGCCAAAGCCCTGGCATTCTCGCGAATCTCATCAGTACTAACAAAACGCTCACCACAATCAAGAACACAAGAAGAAACAGACTCGCCAGACTCACAAACACCATTACCACAACAAGGAACAACAGGAGAATAAACACAAACCCCATTCACACAACTATCAACAGTGCAGAAATTCAAGTCATCACAGCCGCCAGGACAGGCAAGCTGAGCTTCTTTAGCCCTCTCAACAGGCTTTTCAGCCAAAGCATCCATAGGACGCTCAAGCCGGGCCTTCTCAACAACATCAAAAGAAACAAACTGAGACTCAGACCTGCCAGCATAAGAAATAACAGCCTTCAAAACATAACTACCAGAAGGAATATTCGCAGGCAATTTCAACGAAACAGGAACGCTCGCGCGATAAGTCATCTTAAAACTCTCAGTAACAGAAGCAATTTTACCAGAAGGACCATCAACAGAAAAATCAATCAAACCACTAACAGAACGACCGCCAGGATTCTGAATATCAGCATTCACAACAACCTCCTGACCAACACCAACCTCGGTGCTAAACAAGTTCAAAGAAAAACTCAAAACAGCAGGAGGAGCCTGAAAACTCTTCAAAACAATCAACACGCCCCCTGCCAAAACAAGCAAAATAAGAAAAGAAACTATCAAAAACTTAGTAGGGATAATCCTTTTAGGCTGATAGCCTGCAAACCTGAAAGCAACCTCCACATCATTATAAGAATAACCTGCATTCAACAAAGCAGTACGAATAGCAGCATAGTCATAACCCTGCTGAAGAAGATTTTTGACATATTGAACCAAACTATCTTGAACCATCTTTTTCCCATCATAAAGCTAGATTATCCATATTTAAATGTTATCACCGAAAAACAACAATCCATATAAATAAAAAAAGAACAAAGGCAAATAGGGTGGAAAAAGATACAGCAGTACACACATGGATATCAGAACTTAATAGCGGCAGCTTCATACAACAAGAAGACGAACCAAGCACTATTCAACTGCAAAACGGAACAACAATAAAAAAAACAAGAATATACGGGATAGCAGTATCAACAGAAGAATTGATTGTAGACGATGGAACAGGAAGCATACTAGTAAGAACCTTCGAAGCACCATTCAATATCCAAATAGGAGACCCAGTGCTAGTCATAGGAAGACCAAGAATGTACGAGCGACAATGCTACATACTAGGAGAAATAGTCAAAAAAACAGACAAAAAATGGCTGGAAATAGCACAAAAAACACACCCAATAAAGCAAGAGCCAATAGAACTCATAAAAACTCTAGACAACGGCGAAGGAGCAAATTACGAGGAAGTAGCAGCCAGAATAGGTGAAGAAAAAATAATACACCTCCTCGCAACAGGCGAAATATTTGAGACCAGACCAGGAAAAATAAAAGTATTAGAATAAAGCAGGAGTAACAAAAACTTCCAGCATAGCAGCAATAAACAAAACAAGAACGGCAAGCAACAACAAATCAGAAACATCCAACAAAACCTTCTCAAACTTCCCAGTACCAAAATCATGCTTGACTATCGCGATGGACAAAATACCGCCAGCCATAGCAGCAATAATGTAAGCAAAAATCTCAGGAATACCATGAATAGCGTAACGCAAAATACTCAAAGAACCAACATACAAATAAGCAGCAACCTTGCCAAAACCAGCAACACCTGCATATTTTGCCATATGAGAACGCACAAAATTACCCGCAGCAGCACCAATAACACTAGCATTCCAAGTCAGAATAAAAATCGCACCAGCACCATACAAAAAGCTGAACAAAATACAAAAGATAAGAACCTTAATGTTATTCAAGAAAATCTTGCTCAACAAAGCAGTCTGGGTAATCTTACCAGTAACCTGCTGATTAAGATTTGAAATAGTCTGAGTCTGAACACGGAACAAACCAGAAGCAACATCAGAAGGAAGAGCAACATACCAAAAAGAAAACGCGACAGCCATCCCAGAAAACAGAACAAGATAAAAAAACAAGGCAGGAGCATGCTCACGAAGCATAGACTGACCTTCAACAACCAAATCCTTATTCTCCTCAAAACGAAGCAAATGATACATCAAAGGAACAGCAGCCATAGCAGACAAGAAAACCATAACCATACTACTCTGCTCCTCAAAAATCCACATAGACAAAAAAATAGCAAGAGTAGCATAAGCAAACCCAAGTATGAAAACTGCCAATGGGTGACGTTCAGCCCTCGGTGGAGATAATATTGATTCCAGCACCATCTTTTTAACTCATAAACGTTGCTATGGCTTTATATATTTTTGGTTGCCAAAATATTTAAATACCCTCCCCCAGTCTATCGTCGTATGGAATACGAGCTACTGCTTAAAAGGGCACGCGAACGACTGCCACAAAGCGTTTTCGAAAAAGAACGCTTCGAAATACCAAAAGTCAGAGGACACCTGGAAGGCAACAAAACACTTATCACTAATTTCTTACAAATAGCAAGCGGACTACGCAGAGAACCAGACCACCTCCTAAAATACGTGCTCAAAGAACTCGCAACACCCGGCGAAGTATCAAGATCAGGACTGCTGGTACTCGGAGCTAAAATCGCGGCAACCAAAATAAACGACAAAATAAAACAATACGCACACGAATTCGTGCTCTGCCCAGACTGCGGAAAACCAGACACTGAAATCAAGAAAGAAGGAGACTTCAGTTTTTTAAAATGCTCAGCCTGCGGCAGCAAACACCCGGTGAAGTCAAAAATTTAGGATGACAATGCTCGTAAAAATTCACAAAAAAAACAGCAGAACAATAATAGCTGTATGCGACAAAGACCTAATAGGCAAACTGCTCGAAGAGAACGGAAAACAACTAGACTTACGAGGAGAATTCTACAAAGGAGAAGAATTTGAAAAAGAAGAAATAGGCGACCTGATAAGAAATGCAGACGGAGTGAATCTAGTAGGAAAAGAAGCAGTAGAACTCGGCCTGCAAGAAGGAGTCATAGAACAGGAAAACATCATAACAATACAAGAAATACCACACGCGCAAGCAATACTAATACAGGAATAATTATAACAAAAACCAATTCTTCCAAATCTACCCAAACCACGCACCCAAGTTAACCTGCTTGTCAGGCTCCTTGCCAAACACGCTCTCCAACCTCACACGCAGCAATTCAATCGTCTGCTGAAGATAAGGAGAAACATTATACTTCTTAGCCAAAGAAATAGTCGGCTCCAAATATTTAGAAATAGAACCCTCACTGACTGTGAAAATTATTTTACCATTACACTTCGTGCATT
>JBFYLW010000001.1:0-7690 GCA_041305185.1 Nanobdellota archaeon | reverse complement strand
CTCTATGGTTGACAAAAATACAGCTTGGTATAAGAGCTCTTTTGATGTTTTGAAATCTTTTTTCTGGTTTGATAGTTTTTGCAGTGCCAGTTCGAGTGTTTTTGTTTCTTGTGTCATTTTAGTACCTTATGCCTTTTAGTAGTTCGTTGAATTTTTTGAGTCTGTCGCCGCATGCTGCGAGTCCTTTGATTTTGTTTGCTTTTCCAACTTCCAATAATTGTTCAAAAGTGATTATGTTTGGATGTGTAGTAATATTTGCAATATCTGATTCAGAAAATGCATATTCTTTTATTGGAATGGCTCTGTTGCTGGTAAATAATGGACTTGGGAATGGTGACCATCCTTTATCACAGGCGTAATTGAAAAATAGTGCGGCATTTTTTCTTTCATCTAAATCGAGCGTTAGCAATAGCAGATAAGGATTTTTCATGACAAAAACTTTTGTTGAAAGCTCTTTTAATGGTAAAATTCCAGGTAAATACTCTTGAATTTCTGGTTTTGATATGTCAAAGGGTTTTGTTTGGTCTACGATGCCTATTCTGTCTCCATATTCTTCCAGGAAATAATCTACCATGTCTTTTCCCATTAATGATGCTATGCCATTTTTTAGAGAATCAAAGGGTATTTGTGTGTTTAATTTAAGATCTCCAATAAAGTAATATTTTCCGCCAATATTACGATAACTAAGATTTTCAAGTTTGAAAAATGAGTGTCCTAGTGATTTTACGATTGTTTCTATTGTGTTTTCCTTAATACAATCTATTGTTGGAAGATAGAAATCACCACCAGATTCTTTGACTTTGTCTGGGGTTGCACGAATTTTAAGGAAAGTATATAGTGATTGATTTAGTTTTGACGTGTCAACTTCTGGAAAAGCTCCTGTTTGTGATGGTTGTGTATATGATTGAGAAGGTTGAGCATCTGGAGCCGAAGCTCCGTTGACTGTGTTTTCAAGATTTGGTATTTCTGTGCCTTGGATTATTCTGTTGTCCTTGTCGTTCATTTTTTTAAACCTGTTTGTTTTTGTTTTTATTTTGTTGGAATGTCTCTGAGCTGTTGGTTGAATTTTTCTAATCTGTCTGTGTATTGGGTTATTCCTTTGATTTTGTATTTTTGTCCGATTCTTAATATTTCGGTGAATGGAAGGATTTGCGGGTTTGTGGTAATTCGTTTGATGTCATGCTCGCTCATGGCATAATCGCGTACAGGCATTGGTGAAGTAACTGAAACGCCTTGCAATATGTGGGGTGATTGGTTGTTGAGTTTGGCTTCATTGAAGAAGTGTATTAAGTATTTTCTTTCTTCAGGTTCTAAGAATAGCAATAGCAAAAACGGGTCTTTTAATATTGTTGACCTGCCCTGTAGACTTTTTAATTGTGAGATTCCCGGGAGGTATCTTGCGACCTCTGGTTTTGATATGTCTACAATTTTTTCGCCGGTTATTCCTAGTTTGTCTTGGAATTCTTGTATGAAATAATCAGTGTTTTCTTGTCCTACTAATGCTGTTATTGCATTTTTTAATGCGTCTAGAGGGATTTGTTTGTTTAATTGGATTTCTGCTGTTAGGAAATATTTGACTTCATCCTCGTAAAAGGCAGGATGATATTGTGGTTTTACAAGCTTGAAAAATGAGTTGCCAAGGGTTCGGACAATTTTTTCTAATGTTTCGCCATTGATTGAATTATAAACCTTGAGATTGTGGGTTATTTTGAGGCCTGAAAGTGGAAGGTCATAATCAACAAAGCCGCGTTTCTGTAAAAAGTGGTACACTGAGTCATCCAAAAGTTTCATGTCAACATTAGGAAAATCTCCTGGTTGGGATGGTTGTGTATATGATTGAGAAGGTTGAGGTTCTGGGGAGCCGTTGACAGCAGCTTCAAGGTCAGGCAGTTCTGTGCCTTGGATTATTCTGTTGTCTTTTCCGCTCATTTTTGTCCTCGATATTATGTTACTACTAGGTGGTGGTTATAACATATATATTAATGTTTCGATTTTTAGCTGTTTTTTCACTGGACACCTGCCCGTAACCTTTTTATACCGTCGATTTAGCTATGTTGTTGTTAAAGCAATATCAATTATTTACAATATGGAAAATAATTTAATTGTTAGGAAGGAGAAGCCCAACACTAAGGCAGAGGTAGATGGCATTCTGAACCCTACAGTTAAGCAGTGGTTTTATTCCCGTTTCCCTTCTTTTTCTTCTCCGCAGCTGTTTGGAGTGTTTGAGATTCATTCCAGGAATAATATTCTTGTTTCAGCTCCTACTGGTGCCACTAAGACGCTTACTGCGTTTCTTTCTGTTCTTAACGAGCTTGTTGACAGTGCTGAGAAGGGTGTTTTGTTGGATAAGGTGTATTGTGTTTACATCAGTCCTCTAAAGGCATTAAGTAACGACATTTCAAAAAACTTGAAAGAGCCTTTGGAACAGCTTGGCAATCTTGCTGGAAAGCAGTTTGGCATTCGTGTTGGTGTCAGGACTGGTGATACTACTCAGGCTGAGAAGGCTAAGATGCTGAAGAAGCCTCCTCACATTTTGATTACGACTCCTGAAAGTTTGGCCATCCTTCTTTCTTCCACAAAGTTTAGGGACCACCTAAAGAATGTTGAGTGGTGTATTGTTGATGAGATTCACGCTTTGGCTGAGAACAAGCGTGGCACTCATCTTTCATTATCTTTGGAACGTCTGCAGCATCTTTCTCCTGGCTTGTGCCGTGTTGGTTTGAGTGCTACTGTTGCTCCGATTGAGGAAATTGCTAATTTTCTTGTTGGTAATAGGGCTTGCAAGGTTGTTGACATTCAGTTTTTGAAAAATTCTGACTTGAAAGTTCTCTCTCCTGTTGATAATTTGATTGATACTCCTCACGCTGATGCCCATCATGCCATGTACACATTAATTGACCAATTGATTCACGAGCATAAGACTACTTTAATTTTTACTAACACCAGGAGTGCTACTGAGCGTGTTGTTGACCATTTGAAGCATCGTTTCCCAAGTAAATATGTTGGTAATATTGGCACTCATCATGGCAGTATGTCCAAGCGCAGTCGTTTAGAAATTGAGAACAAGTTGAGGAATGGTGAATTGAAGTGTGTTGTTTGTTCTACTTCTTTGGAATTGGGCATTGACATTGGTTATATTGATTTGGTTATCTGTCTTGGTTCTCCTAAATCTGTTGCTCGTTTTTTGCAGCGTGCTGGTCGTAGCGGTCATCGTTTGACTGAGACTGTTAAGGCAAGAATTATTGTTATGGACCGTGATGATTTGGTTGAGTGTGCTGTTCTGTTAAAGTCTGCTATTGAGAAGAAGATTGATCGCGTTCATATTCCGATATGTGCTTTGGATGTTCTTGCTCAGCAGTTGATTGGTATGGCTTTGGAGCAGGTTTGGGAAGAGCGCGAGTTGTTTAAGGTTGTTAAGCAGAGTTTTTGTTACAAAGACCTTAAGCTTGACGATTTTAACCAAATTCTCAGCTATCTTGCTGGCGAGTTTGCTGAGTTGGAGGACCGTCATATTTATGCTAAGATTTGGCGTGAGGGTGGTAAGGTTGGCAAGCGTGGCAAGTTAACCCGTGTTATTTACATGACTAATATCGGCACTATTCCTGATGAGTCTTTTATCACAGTTAAGGTTGGTAATGAGACTGTTGGCATGTTGGATGAGGGTTTTGTTGAGCGTATGAAGCCTGGTGATGTTTTCGTTCTTGGCGGTGATACTTACATGTTTAAGTTTACCAGGGGTATGGTTGCTCAGGTGTCTGCTTCTGTTAACAGGCCTCCTACTGTTCCGCGCTGGGTTAGTGAGATGTTGCCTTTGAGTTTTGACTTGGCTAATGAAATCGGCAGGTTTAGGCGTTTGATGCTTGACAGGTTTAATGAGGGGGAGAATAAGGCTTCTTTTTTGAAATTCATCAATGAGTATTTGTATGTTGATGGTAAGGCTGGTAATGCGATTTATGAGTATTTTAAGGAGCAGTTTGATTATTGTAAGAAGATTCCGAATGATAAAGCTATTCTTGTGGAATATTATGCTGATGAGCGTGACCAGAAGATTATCTTTCACAGTTTGTTCGGCAGAAGGGTTAATGATTGTTTGAGTCGTGCGATTGCTTTTGCTATTAGCAGGACTGAGCATAAGGATGTTGAGCTTGGCATTAATGACAATGGTTTCTATATTGCTGGTAGCAAGAAGCTTAACCCGATTAAAGCTATTAAACTGCTTAATTCTGATAAGTTGCGCTTGGTGATGAATACTGCTATTGAGAAGTCTGAGGTGTTTAAGCGTCGTTTCCGTCATTGTGCTACTCGTTCTTTGATGATTTTGCGTAATTATCTTGGTCATCAGAAGAATGTTGGCAGGCAGCAGGTTAGTTCTATGATTTTGATGAGTGCTCTAAAACAATTGGATCCTGATTTTGGTATTTTGAAGGAGGCTAGAAGGGAGTGTCTTGAGGATTTGATGGATATTGGTAATACTCAAAAAGTGCTTGAGGGCATTGAGAAGGGTGCGATTAAGATTGTTGAGCTTGAAACTTTTATTCCTTCTCCTTTTGCTTTGAATCTTGCCTTGCAGGGTTATGCTGATGTTTTGCGTATTGAGGACAAGTATGAGTTTTTGCATCGTATGCATGAGCAGATTTTGGCAAAGATTGCTGGCAGGAACGTGGAAAGTGTTAGTTCTAAGTCTTTTGTTGAGGGTGCTCGTGTTGAGCGTAATGAGTTTAAGGAAATTTTGAAGCGTGAGGCTTGGAATCTTAAGATGGTTCCCAAGTTTGCAAAGGCTGAGCTTGTTCGCGTTATTGATGGTGAAAGGAGGAATATTGATGGTCGTTTTCTTGAGGGCATTAAAAAATACCGCACTGAAATAGAGAAGACTTGGCCTGATGAGTTGAAGAAGTTCTTGTTTAACGTGTTTGATGATTTGAAGTCTGGTGATTTTTCTTATGAGGACTTTTGGACAGAGGAGTCTGTTAAGGAAGAATCAAAGGTTGAGGAGGAAAAGCAGGAATTGTTTGAGCAATTCAATACTGCTGCCAAGAAGGCAAACATTGACCCTCAGGTTCGTTATGATGTTTACAAGATGATTGCTGGTGACAAGGAAGGTTTCAGGGATGATACGATTAAATGGATGAAACAGTTGTTTAGCAAGACTGTTTCTTCTGTGTGGAAGGATGATATTGCTAAGTTTTTGCAGAAGAAACTGAAGGAATTGTTGTAGTACCAATAAAATTATATACTATTGAGAAAAAAATGTATTCATGCAAGAAGAGGTTGTGAAGGTTCTTGATGCTTATGTTGAGAAGTATACTGGAGATTTGATTTCTAAGTTGAAATTCCTTCAAACAGAGGGTTGGAATCTGTTGGCCCAATATGATAATCTTAAGCTGGTTAATGAAGACCCTGAATTTCATGGAGAAGTCAGTTGTCTCACTCATTCGCTTGAAGTTGTGAATTTGCTTCAGAAATTGTTTAATTTTCTTTTCTTTCAGGAAAAATCTGAGAAAATCGAGATTGAGTTGCTTCAGAAAGCAGTTTCTGTTCTGCCTGTGCCGATAGACCGGCATTTGAATTCTGTGATTGGTAAAAAAACCAGGAAAGAACTGCTTTTTTTTGCTTGTATGTTCCACGATATTGGCAAATTGCATAATTTTGTTGATATGATGCCTGAGGTTAAGGAGAAAAATATTAAGGGGATTGCGAGATTCATTTCGCACGCTGATTACGGCAAATTTTATTTTGATACAGAATTGGATAATATCAATGAAGCAATTAAAAGTAATGAGCAAAAGCTGGCAAAGGAGAAAGATGATGTAAAAAAACAGTTCTTCCAAAGAGCATTAAGTTATCTTACGAATTTGAAGAATGAGTTTGAATCGAGAAACGAGTTTTTTAAAAAGATTGAGCTTGAAGAGGAAGAGAGGAACTATATTGCTTTTCTGATTGGCAGTCATATGGATATGCTGAATTTTTATGTTCAATTCCAGACTGCTTATTCGCATAAAAATGATAACGAGGGTTCTGAAGCGATGAAAACCCTGATTAAGAATTTGTTGAAAAAACTGGACGTATACAAAAGTCTGTATATTGATTGCATTCTTCTGAATTTCTGTGATAATTTGGAGTCTGTTTTGAGCAGCAATAGGGAGCAGACTTCCCTGTATTTGTTCTTGCAGACTTGTTTTCTTGTGTATTTGAATGGTGATGGCTTGCATGCAGGGGGTACGATTGTGTTTAAGGACAACTTTATGGTGTTTGAACCTGGAAAACCCGTAATTAAGTATAATATGGGTGCCTTGTTCACTAAATTCTCAAAACCAGAAGCAATCAAAATCAAGGATATTATAACAAAATCCGCTGATCCGAAATCCGCCTTGAAAGAAGCAGGTTATGATGGGGATATGATAATGGGACTGATTTCTCAATAATTGCAATAATTTTTTATACTGTGTTCTTATTTTTGTGTTATGATTGTTATTATTGGTGCTGGCAAGTTTGGTCAGGCTGTTTCGAAGTTGTTGAAGGCTGAGAACGTTCTTGTTAATACAGAGCCTGATGGCTCTTATAGTGCTTCTACTGTTGATAAGATTAAATGTGCTGACAGAATTGTTTTGTGTGTTCCTTCTTCTGCTTTGGCGGGTTGTGTTGGTACGATTTCTGGTTTTGTCAAGCCTGATGCTAAATTGCTTACTTGCGTTAAGGGTCTTTATGATGGCTTGGTGACTCCTTCCCAGCTGGTTAAGTCTAAGTTGAAGAATCCGGTTTCTGCTTTGATGGGTCCTAATTTGAGTGGTGAGATTATGCTTTGCAGGCCTGCTATGGCTTGTATTGCTGGTAATGATGCTGTTGCCTGGGTTGAATTGTTTGATTCTGAGGTTTTCAGGGCTGTTCCTGAAGAAGATATTGTGGGTATTGAGTTTGGTGGTGCTATTAAGAATATTGTTGCTCTTGGTGCTGGTTTGTTTGATGGTTATTATGGGGATAATGCCTGTAATGCTATGGGTAGTATTGCTTCGTTTTGTTTGAGGGAGATTGAGCTTATTTACAGGCATAAGGGTGATTCTTGTATTCCTTTTTTGAGTTTTATTGGTGACTTGTTTGCTACCTGTATGAGTGAGAGTTCTCGTAATCATGATTTTGGTCACAAGTTTGGTGCTGCTTTGCGTTTGAATCAGCCTTTGCCTGTGCCTGAGGCTACTGTTGAGGGTTATAGGACTATTCAGATTGTGCAGAAGTATGCTGAACAGCATAATCTGAAGATTCCTGTTATTGCTGCTCTTTACAACGTGTTCTTTAAGAATGAAAAGGTTGAGAGTGTTATTGAGAGTTGGGGTTAGAAGAATCGTCTGGTTTCATTTCAGAATTTTCATTTTTTGTCATATTGCCAATCTAGAAGTTTTCTAAGACCGGAAAAAACTTTTATTATGGTGTCTTTCATCTCAGGTGTGAGTGTTGTATCGTCATGAAATGAGATGTATTTGTCGAAATGTTCAAATGCTTTGTATATGTTTTCATATTGGGAAAGACTGTCTGTTTTTAAAGATAAACTATGCTGCAAATTCTTCATTAAAAGTCTTTTTCAGGTTCATAATTCCAACAAAAATATAATAGTGTTTGAATATCTTGATAAATATTGCCTATTTTATTAATTGCTTTTTTTGCTGCTTGTTCTGTTTTTTCTTTGTCTTTTAATAGT